>NZ_JBSHBN010000043.1:0-59009 GCF_053612025.1 Kitasatospora sp. NPDC054768 | reverse complement strand
GCTCGGGCGCACTGGCGACCACCGAGGCCGAGGAGGGCCTCGGCCCGTTCTCACCGGGCGTGATGGCCGCGCCCAGGTCGCTCTCCCGCACCGAGCTGGAGCGGCTGCGCTGGACCGGCCGGCAGGACGGCTGCGAGCCGACGGCCCGGCATGTCCAGGTGGCCGACCTGGTCCGCCGGGTGGTGCGCGGCGGTGGCCGGGCGGCGGCCGTCACGGTCCGGGTGGCGCCGGGGCTGCCGGTGGTGGCCGGGGACGCCCGCCGGCTGGAGACCGCCGTCGCCGGGCTGGTCGACCAGGCGATCCGGCGCAGCCCGCCCGGCGGCCGGGTGCTGGTCCGGGCCGACGTGGCGGGTGGCGCGTCCGCACCGCGGGCGTCCGGACGGGCGGCGGCGACCCGCGGCAGGGTGGAGATCCGGGTCTGCGACCGGGGCTCCTCCGAGCCGACCGGGGCGCGCGACCGGCTGATCGCCGGCGTCCGGACGGACGGCGTGGTGGGGCCCGCCCTGCACAGCCTGGTCGACGCCGCCGGCGGCCGGCTCGCGGTGGAGCCCACCCCCGGCGGCGGGCTGACCGTCGTCCTGCTGCTGACCGTCGCGTACGACTGACGGAGTACCGCGGCGTCCGGGGCCGGACCGGGGCACGCACCCGGCGGATTCGGCCCACGAAACCTAGACTTGCCCCATGCCCCGGCTCAACGACCAGGTCAGGGAGCTGCTCCAGGAGTACGCCGACCTGATCAACATCACCGGCGGGGACGCCTTCCGGGCCCGCGCCTACGAGAAGGCCGCCCGGGCGGTCGGCGGCCACCCCGGGGACCTGGCAGGCCTGGACGTCAAGGGTCTGCAGCAGATCCCCGGCGTCGGGAAGTCCACGGCCGAGAAGATCGCCGAGTACCTCGCCACCGGGACCGTCCCCGCCCTGGAGGCGCTGCGCGCCGAGATCCCGTCCGGCGTCCGGGAGATGATGGCCGTCCCCAGTGTCGGGCCCAAGCGCGCCCTGGCCCTCTATCGCGACCTGGGGATCTCCTCGGTGGACGAACTCGCCGCGGCCGCCCGCGCGGAGCGGCTCGCCGACCTGCCCGGCTTCGGCGAGCGCAGCGGCGAGAAGATCCTGCACGGCATCGAGCTGATGCGGCAGTCCGGCGGCCGCACGCTGCTGGACACCGCCACCGAGCTGGCCGAGCAACTCGTCGCCGTGCTCTCCGCCGTCCCCGGCTGCACCCGCTGCGCGTACGCGGGCTCGCTGCGCCGGATGCGCGAGACGGTGGGCGACATCGACGTGCTCGCGACCGCCGAGGACTCCGCCCCGCTGATGGCCGCGCTCACCGGACTCCCCTCCGTCGCCGAAGTGATCGGCAGCGGGAGCACCAAGACCTCGGTCCGTACCACCCAGGGCGTACAGGTGGATCTGCGGGTCCTCCCGGAGGAGGACTGGGGAGCGGCACTGGTCTACTTCACCGGCTCGAAGGCGCACAACATCAAGCTGCGCACGATGGCCGTCCGGGCCGGGCTGAAGCTCTCCGAGTACGGGCTGTTCGAGGTGGACGGCGGCGCCAAGGTGGTCTCGGAGACCGAGGACGAGGTGTACGCGGCCCTCGGACTGCCGTGGATCCCGCCGCCGCTGCGCGAGGACCGGGGCGAGATCGAGGCCGCGCTGGACGGCGGACTCCCGGACCTGGTCCAGGAGTCCGACCTGCGCGGCGACCTGCACACCCACACCGACCTGACCGACGGGCTGGCCACCCTGGAGGAGATGATCGACACCGCGGCCGCCCGCGGCTACTCCTACTTCGCCGTGACCGACCACGCCCCGGACCTGGTGATGCAACGGATGACGGACGAGAAGATGCTCGCCCAGCGCGAACAGCTCCGGCAACTCGCCGGCCGGCACAAGAAGTTGCGCCTGCTGCACGGCACCGAGCTGAACATCGGCCCGGACGGCGGGGTGGACTGGCCACCGGAGTTCCTGGCCGGCTTCGACGTCTGCGTGGCCTCCGTGCACTCGCACTTCACCCTGGACCGGGCCGCCCAGACCCGTCGGCTGATCCGCGCCTGCGAGAACCCGTACGTGCACGTCATCGGGCACCTCACCACCCGCCGGATCGGCCGGCGCGGGCCGATCGACGTCGACCTGGACGCGGTGTTCGAGGCCGCCGCGCGCACCGGCACCGCGATCGAGATCAACAGCTCCCCGCAGCGGCTCGACCTGCGCGACGAGGACGTCCTGCGGGCCCGGCGGCACGGCGTGCGCTTCGCGATCGACAGCGACGCCCACGCCACCGGCCAGCTCGGCTACCCGCGCTACGGCATCGGCACCGCGCAGCGCGGCTGGCTCACCGCCGAGGACGTGGTCAACACCTGGACCTGGCAGAAGCTGAAGCACTTCCTCCGCAAGGACGCGGTGCCCGGGTAGCCCCGAACGTCACTCCCCGCCGCAGGAGGCCCCGGGCGAGGCCAGCACCCGGGCCGCGCTGCGGTGCCCGAGCCCGGCCGCGCGCCCGGGGTCCCCGGTGTCCAGGAAGCCGGCCAGGAACCCCGCCGCGAAGGCGTCCCCGGCCCCGGTGAGGTCGCGCACCTCGGCCACCGGCGGCACCGGCACCATGACCAGCGGCTCGCCGGGCACGTCGACGGCGGTCGCCTCGGCACCCGCCTTGGTGACCACCGTGGTGGCCGCCAGCCGGGCGCGCTCCGGCCCGGGCAGACCGCCGACCAGCAGCCCGAGGAACTCCGACTCGGAGCGGTTGGCGAACACGAAGGTCGGCGCCAACTCGGCCAGCAGACCGAGGAAGCGCTCCCGTCCGAACCGCTCCAGCATGCCGGTCGAGGAGGCGTCCACCGAGGTGGTGCCGCCCGCCCTCCGGACCCGGGCGAGCGCGTCCACCGCCGCACCGCCGACCGGCTCTCCGTCGAAGGAGTAGGCCGGCACGTGAAGGTGGGTCAGTCCGGTCAGCCACTCGTCCGGGACCCGCTCCAGCAGGGTGGCGGCGCCCCGGTCGGGCAGCATGGTCCGCTCGCCGTCCTGGTCGATCAGCACCACGACGCTGCCCGTCCGGCCGCGCCGGGAGACCCGCACGTCGACGCCGTGGCCGGCCAGTTCGGCGACCACGCCGTCCCCGACCGCGTCCTCGCCGACGCAGCCGAGGAAGCGGGCGGGGTGCTGCCCGGCGGCGAAGCAGGCGACGTTGGCCGCGCTGCCGCCGCGCCGCCGGAAGATCCGGGCACCGGAGTCGGTGCCGTGCCGCAGCGGGCCGTCGGCCCAGACCACGATGTCCTCGACGAGGTCGCCAAGCACCCCCAGCACGGCTCAGGCCCCGCCGTCGGCGACGACGGCCGAAGCGGCGTCACCCGCTGCGGCGTCACCGGCACCGGCCCCCGCAGCCAGCGCGGTCGCGATCTCTCCGCCGAGCCGGACGTTGCCCCGGTACACCTCGACGTTGACCTCCAGGCTGCGCCCGCCGGTGTCCCGCTGGATGAAGTCGAGGAGGAACGGCGTGGAGGCGTTGCCGGTGACGCCCCGGCGCTCGGCCTCCGCCCAGGCGCGGGCGAGGATGCCGTCCAGCTCCTCGGGCGGCAGCTGCTTGGCCGGGTCGACCGGGTTGGCGATCAGGACGGCCTGCGGCAGTTCGAGCCGGTCCCGGGACTCGATGATCCTGGCGGCCTGCTCGGGCGACTCCACGCTGAAGTTGATCTCGTGGCCGGAGTCGGTGACGTAGAAGCCGGGGTACTTGCGGGTGCGGTAGCCGATGACCGGGATGTTGTAGGTCTCGAAGCGCTCCAGGGTGGCCCTGATGTCGAGGATGGACTTCACGCCGGCGCTGATCACGGTGACCGGGGTGGCGGCCAGGGTGGTCATGTCGGCCGACTCGTCGAAGCTCTCCGAGGCGCCGAAGTGCACGCCGCCGAGGCCGCCGGTGGAGAAGACCCGGATGCCCGCGCGGTGGGCGAGGAAGGCGGTGGCGGCGACGGTGGTGCCGCCGTGCCGGCCGAGCGCGGCGACCACCGGGAGGTCGCGCAGGCTCACCTTGTCCAGGCCGTCGACGGCGGACAGTTCGGTGATCTGCTCGGTGCTCAGCCCGACCGTGGGCACCCCGGCGTGCACCCCGATCGTGGCCGGGACGACGCCCGCCGCCCGCAGCTGCCGCTCGGCCTCCAGCGCGACGGCCAGGTTGCGCGGCCGCGGCAGTCCGTGGGTGAAGATGGTCGACTCCAGGGCGACCACCGGCCGGCCTTCGGCGAGGGCCCGGGCGACCTCCTCGGAGACCTGGACGGCGGGAGCAGTGGGGCGAAGTCCGGTCATGATGCGAACTCTCTGTGAGGTTGCCACTGCGGTGGGGCAACGTGCTGCTCAGCGTATGGACGGCTCGCGTCGGAATCCAGAATGAGTCCTGAGGTTTCCGATAGGCCTGCGCCTATTGGCTCGTCCACCCTGACAACCATGGGTCTCACCTTGCGTCAGCTCCAGGTCTTCCTGACCGTCGCCGAGACGCTGCACTTCGGGCGGGCCGCCGAGCGGCTGCACATCTCGCAGCCGACGGTGAGCCAGGAGGTCGCCCGGCTGGAGCGGACCGTCGGCGTCGAGCTGTTCGACCGCAGCCGCCGCTCGGTGGCGCTCACGGAGGCCGGCGAGGTGATGGCCACCGAGAGCGCCCGACTGCTGCGGCAGGCCGAGACGCTGCTGACCCGGGTACGGCTGCACGAGGAGTCCCGGCTGGGCACCGCTCGGATCGTCGCCTCGCCGAGCGTGGTGAACCGGCTGCTGCCCGCCGTGGTCAGCCGGGCCGAACAGGAGCTTCCCGCGCTCGACACCACCGAACTCGCCGTGGACACCGGGCAGGTCTCCGCCACCCTGGCCGCCGAGCCGGCCGACATCGGGCTCGGCCGCTTCCTCGACGAGGTGACCGGCTACCGGCTGGAGCGGATCGCCGACGAGCCGGTCCTGGTGGCGCTCGGCCGGGACCATCCGCTGGCCCGCCGGAGCAGCCTGGGCCTGGCCGAACTGCGCGACCTGCCACTGCTGTTGTGGCCGCGCGAGCAGCACCCCCGCTACTACGACCACGTGCTCGGCCTCTGCGCGGACCACGGCGTGGACCCGCCGGTGCTGGTCAGCCCGCCGCGGATCGTCGGCTCCCGGCTCTACCTGCTCGCCCGCAACCGCGCCTTCTCGCTGGTGCCCGGCTCGATGACCGGCCACCTCACCGAGGACGTGGCCACCGTACGGCTGGAGGGGCGGGCCACCCTTCCGCTGGAGATGCAGTGGCGGACGGACGACCGGCGGCCCCGGCTGGCCTCGCTGCGGGACCTGATCCGGCAGGAGGCCGCGGAGCTGGAGGACGTCTGACCCGCCCCGTCGCGCGGCCCGAGCCCGGGTCCGAGCCGGGTCCGAGCCGGGTCCGAGCCGAGTCCGGGTCCGGGTCCGGGTCCGGGTCCGGGTCCGGGTCCGGGTCCGGGTCCGACCGAACGGAATCCTTGACGCTGGCATGCCACCACCGGAAGGATTCCCGGATCATCCGACCGGCCCGCGGCACCCGCCCGCGGGCCGCCGAACCCCGGGAACCCGCCTTGACCCTGCGCCCGTTGCTCCGCCACGCCGCCGGTCTGATCGGCGCCGCCGTCCTCACCCTGGCCGGCACCCTCACCGCCGCCGGCCCGGCCCACGCCGACTTCGGCACCGACTACCACGACCCGGTCACCGCCACCAAGCCGCTCACCCGCCCCGACACCCGCTCCTGCACCGTCGAGGCGATGCACGAACGCGAGTTCCGCAACGGGTACGGCAACCCGCCGGACACCCCGTACACCACCACCCTCACCCCGCCCGCCGACTGCGCCGGCCCCTGGTCCGCGGTGGTCCTGGACCTCCACGGACAGGTCGCCGGACGGCAGTTCGACCGGATCTTCAGCGTCCGCGTCGGCGGCGTCCAGGTGCTGCTCTCCTCCACCCCCGAGCCGTCCAAGGACGGCATCGCCTGGAACGTCGAGCACGACGTCACCCGCTACGCCCCGCTCTTCACCGGCGGCCCGCAGGAGTTCTCCTTCGACCTCGCCAACGTCACCGACGCCACCTACACCGGCGTCTTCACGATCAGCGCCAACCTGACCTTCTACACCGCCGACGCCCACTGGCCGGCCGCCCGCGCCGCCGACCGGCTGCTCACCACCGGACCGTTCGGGCTCACCAGCACCTCCCCCGCCGCCGGGCGCGACCTCACCTTCCCGCAGAACCTCGAACGCCTCACCGCCGAGGTCTACGCCCGGGGCGGCGGCGCCTGCGAGGAGTTCGCGTACGCCTCGGCCCCGGACGCCTTCGCCGCCGCCAACCCGGGCACCGGCATCTGCGGCAAGGGCCCGTTCCGCGAGCTGCGGCTGACCGTGGACGGCCGGGTGGCCGGCGCGGTCTGGCCGTACCCGGTGATCTACACCGGCGGCTGGGACCCGCTGCTCTGGCGGCCCGTGCCCGGCGTCTTCGCCTTCGACCTGCCCGCCTACCGGCTCGACCTCACCCCGTACGTCGGGCTGCTGCTGGACGGCCGGCCGCACGCCGTGGGCGTCACCCTGAACACCGCCGAGGCGCAGAGCAACGACGCCTGGACCGGCCAGGTCAACCTCTTCGCCGAGACCGACCACGGCGCCGCCCGCACCACCGGACAACTCACCGACCACCGGGTCGCCCCGGACGCCACCGTCGCGACCGACCTCGCCGACCACGGCGGCGGCAGCGGCGACTGGACGGTCACCGCTGCCCGGAACGACCTCGCCCGGGGCTGGGTGCAGACCTCGCACGGCCGGATCACCACCGAGGTCCGCGACGAACTCGCCTTCCGCTCCACCCAGCGACTGCGCGACGCGGGCAACGACGTGACGCTGCACAACGGTGCCGACCTCACCCGCACCACCGCCACCTGGGGCGGCGGCCCGCACCGCACCACCACCGTCCACGAGGGCGAACCGCTGGACGTCAGCTACCGGGTGAGCCGCGACGCGGCCGGCAACACCGACCAGACCACCGCCATGGACCTCGGCTACCACCGCGACACCACCGCGGCGACCGGCGGCCACGTCACCGAGCGCTCCACCGTCGACCACACCCTGCGCCCCACCGCCACGCGGCACGACGGGGACCGCACCGTCCGGACCGGCAGCAGCGCCGAGGAGTACCGGAGCACCGGGCCCGAGGGGCCGTACCGTCGGACGCTGAGCTTCGTGGACGGCTGGCCGCGGCCCTGACGGCCGCCGCTCGCCGTGCCTCTGCGGCACGTCGCCGCCGCTCGCCGGCACGTCGACGCCCGAGTTGCGAAATTGGTCGGATTCATACCGTTCACCCCTGGTGCACGGCCCGTAGGAGGCGCATGATGGGAGGTGGACCTGCGAGGTAGCTGAAGGAAGTTCGACCGCAGGAGGCAGTGGCGACGGATCGAGACGGATCAGGGTCTGCCGCTGGGACTACCTCGGTCGACGATCGAACTACCGGCCGGAGGACGTCACGTCCGGAGGCCACCCCCACCTCGTAGGTTCCGCGCGTCCACGGAGCATCCCCTCGGCCCGTGGACGCGCACCTTTTCCCGCGCGCCGCGCCTCCCGTGTCCTGTCCCCGCGCCGCACCTCCCGCGCCCCGGCTACCGCGCGCCCGCCCAGCCCATCTCCCAGGCGTGCACCGCGATCCCGACCCGGTTCGCCACCCCGAGCTTGCGCTGGATGCTGGCGACGTGGGTCTTCACCGTTCCCGGCGAGATGAACAGCTCCGCGGCGATGTCCGCGTTGGTGCGGCCCGCCGCGACGTGCCCGGCGATCTCCACCTCCCGCTCGGTCAGCGGCACCACCGGCGCAGCCCGCCGGCGCTCCGGGCGGAGCGGCTGCGTCACGTGCCGCAGCAGCCGGACCGTGACCGACGGACTGATCAGGCTCTCCCCGTCCGCCGCCGCCCGTACCGCCTCGGCCAGCAGGGACGGGCCGGAACGCTTCAGCAGGAAGCCGGACGCCCCGTGCCGCAGGGCCGGGTACACGTACTCGTCCAGGTCGAAGGTGGTCAGCACCACCACCCGCACCGGCTCCGCCACGTCCGGCCCGGCCAGCCGCCGGGTCAGCTCCAGTCCGTCCATCCGCGGCATCCGGATGTCCACCAGCGCGACGTCCGGCCGCAGTTCGGCCGCCAGCTCCAGCGCGGACAGCCCGTCCACCGCCTCGCCCACCACCTCGATGTCCGGCTGGGCCGTCAGGATCCGCCGGACACTTCGCCGGACGGCCTCCTGGTCGTCGGCGATCAGGGTGCGGATCACCCGCCGGCCCCCACCGTTCGCACTCGTCACGCCCAGCAGTGTGGCGCACGGGTGGCGGACGGGAAAGTTCACGCGGTGGAACCGGCCCGGTTCACCTTCGTCCGGTGAGCTGGCCGCCATGAACGATTCCAGTGGACGTCCCTCCGTCAGCAGGCGCGGGCTCCTGGCCGGCGCGACCGGCGTCGGCCTCGGCGGTGCCGTGTCCCTCGCCGGCGTCCAGGCCACCCCCGCCGCCGCCTCCCCGGTGCTCTGGCAGCGCCCGGACCGCTCCGGCGCGCCCCGCGTGGCCGGCCTGCACCTCCAGTTCGGCTCGGACGCCTCGCGCGAGGTGGTGGTCTCCTGGCACACCACCAGGTCCGTCGGCAACCCGCGTGTGATGTACGGGACTTCGAACAACGGCTTCGGCCGGACGGTCCAGGCCTCGACCCGCACCTACCGGGACGCCGCCTCCGGCACCGAGGTCCAGGTGCACCACACCCGGCTGACCGGCCTGCACGCCGACACGGACTACGTCTACGCCGCCGTCCACGACGGCACCACCCCCGAGCTCGGCACCGTCCGCACCGCACCACGCGGCCGGTCCGCCTTCACCTTCACCAGCTTCGGCGACCAGGGCACCCCCACCCTCGGCAGGAAGACCGCCAACGGCTACGTGAACGACAACCTCGGCAGCCCCGCCGCCGGCGACACCACCGCCGGGGTCGAGCGGATCGCCCCGCTGTTCCACCTGCTCAACGGCGACCTGTGCTACGCGAACATCGCCACCGACCGGGTCCGCACCTGGTCCGACTGGTTCGAGAACAACAGCCGCTCGGCCCGCCACCGCCCCTGGATGCCCGCGGCCGGCAACCACGAGAACGAGAAGGGCAACGGCCCGATCGGCTACGGCGCCTACCAGGCGTACTTCGAGCTGCCGGACGCCCGCTCCGACGCGGAGACCCACGGCCTGTGGTACTCGTTCACGGTCGGTTCGGTACGCGTGATCAGCCTCAACAACGACGACGTGGCCTACCAGGACGGCGGCAACAGCTACGTCCACGGCTACTCCGGCGGCGCCCAGCAGCGCTGGCTGGAGCGGGAGTTGATCGCGGCCAACGCGGACCCGGGGATCGACTGGATCGTGGTCTGCATGCACCAGGTGGTGATCTCCACCGCCGACAGGTTCAACGGCGCCGACCTCGGCGTCCGCGAGGCCTGGGTACCGCTGTTCGACAAGTACGGCGTGGACCTGGTGGTCTGCGGCCACGAGCACCACTACGAGCGCTCGCACCCGATCCGCGGCCAGCAGCCGACCGACACCCGCACGCCGATCCCGGTCTCCACCGGCACCGAGACCATCGACACCACCAAGGGCACCGTCCACATGGTCATCGGCGGCGGCGGCACCTCCGCCCCGTCCAACCAGCTCTTCTTCAGCCCCGCCAAGGCGCGGGTGATCACCGGCGTCGGCGCCGTCGATCCGGCCACCGGCAAGCGCCCGCCGGTGTACGTGATCGAGGACGCCCCCTGGTCCGCCTTCCGGGACGCCGACAACCCGTACGGCTTCGCCTCCTTCGACGTCGACCCGGGCGGCCGCAACGGGCAGACCACCATCGGCGTCACCTACTACTCCGTCAGCGGCCCGTACGGGGACCTCGTCCCGGTCGACCGCTTCACCCTGACCCGCCCGCGCGGCACCCGCGGCGGCGGCCGGGGCCACTAGGGCGGGGCCACCGGGCGTACTCGGCGGCAGCCGTCCGACCGGCGGAGACCTCCGGTACGCCCGTACGCCCGCCCCACCCGGTAGCCCCTCCGCCGCACGCGCACGCGGTGCACGGACACAGCGCACGGACACGGCGCCGACTCGATCGGATCGGCGCCGCGGGGCGCGCCTCAGCGCCCCGGCAGGGAGCAGCCGACCCGCCAGCCCGCGGGCGTGCCCGGGCCGGCGGTCAGCGAGCCCCCGTGGGCGGCGGCCCGGGCGGTGAGTCCGGCCAGGCCGGTGCCACCGGTGCCCGGGCGGCGGCGCAGCAGCGGCTTGCGGGCGGGGCCACCGTCGTCGGTGACGGTCAGCTCGACGGCGCCGCGCTCACCGGGGGCCACCCGGACGGTGACCTCGGTGGCCTGCGGGGCGTGCCGGCGGATATTGGTCAGCGCCTCCAGGACCACGGCGTACGCGGTCGCCTCGGCCTCGGCGGAGAGCCGGCCCGCGGTGCCGGGCGCCAGCTCGACGGTGGCGCGCAGGGCGCCGGTGGTGCCGAAGCGGGCGACGAGCTCGGGGAGGTCGGCCAGGCCCAGCCGACGCGTGGTCGCTCCGCCCGCCCGGTCCGACCCGTCGGAGCGGTCGCCCTTGAGGTCCTTGCCACCCTTGCCACCCTTGCCACCCTTGCCGTCCCGGCCCTCCCGGCCCTCCCGGCCCTCCCGGCCGCCCGGCTCGCGCAGGGCGCCGACCATCTCGTCCATCGAGTCCAGTGCCCGCAGCCCGGCCTCCTCCAGGCGGCGCAGCAGTGCGGTCGTCTCCTCCGGCTCCTGGCCCGGGAGTTGGCCGGCCTGGGCCTCCAGCACGATGCCGGTGATCTCGTGGGCGACGAAGTCGTGCAGTCCCCGGGCCACTTCCAGCCGCTGTTGGCGCCGGGCCCGGGCCACCGCCCGCTCCCGGCGGGCGTCCAGGACGCGCAGGTAGAGGGCCGCCGCCGCGACACCGAGCAGTGGCAGCAGCGAGAGCAGCACCCCGACCACCGGCCCGGCCGCACCGCCCTGCGGCGTCCGCAGGGCGAACCGCAGCGGCAGCAGCACCGCCGCCAGCCCCACCAGCCCGCCGACCGGACCGGCCGACCGGTCGGGCAGCCGCCGAACGGCCCGGAAGAGCAGTCCGAGCAGGGCGAGCCACTCGAACGGCAGCCAGAACGCGGGCAGCCGGTACGGCCCCGGGTAGACCGCGTCGACCAGCAGCGAGGCCCCGGCCACCGCTCCGGCGGCCGCACCGAGCGTGATCCGACCGGCGGGCCAGGGCAGCAGCGCCGCCACCGCGGCGAGCACCGCCGTCAGGGCGAGCAGCGCGGCCGCTCCCCGGGCGTCCGGTTGCGCCAGCAGGACGGGCGCCAGCAGGGCGAGCGCGGAGACGGCGGCGAGCGGCCGACGGATCCGGGCCGGTCGCGGCCGTGCGGGCTCGGGGTGAGCGAAGGGAGAGTCGGTGGGCACCCGGCCGAGCCTACGGGCAGCTCTCCCGGGGGAGGCGCGGTCCTCCTCAGGAGGGAGCGGTCCGCCGTCAACTCCCCTCCGCAGCAGGAGGTCTGCGCGACCGGGCGGGAGCATGATCGGTGGCATCGGAACACCCGCAGAGGACACCCGAACCGGACGCCCACGCCGGCCCCCGCACGGGAACAGTCACCCGTGAACACCCGCGCCGAAGGAGACCCGAACCGCCATGAACCGCCGCCTCGCCACCGCCGCACTCTCGCTGCTCCTGCTGGCCGCGACCGCCGCCACCGCCGCACCGGCCGCCGTCGCGGAGCCGGCCCCCGCCGCACCGGTCACCGCCCCGGAACCGGCCCCCGCCGCACCGGTCACCGCCCCGGAACCGGCCGCCCCAGCAGGCGACTTCGGGCCGGTCGGTGTACGCGGCACCGGCAACACCGTCCTCACCACCGGGTTCCAGGGCTTCGAGGGCGACCCGGTGCGGATCTCGGTGGACGCCCGTGCCACCACCAACACCGATCCGCGCGGCACCACGGGCCACTTCCACGTCCGTCACGTGCACACCGACGGCCGGCTGGTCGCCGACTTCGAGGGCGACATCACCTGTCTGGCCGTCGGCGGCCGGGAGGCGATCGCCACCGGGGTGGTCACCAAGGGCGACGCGCCGTGGTTCCCGGGCCTGGAGCTGATCGGCCGGAAGGTCTCGCTCTCGGTGGAGGACGACGGGCGGCGCGGGGACCGGATGGGCTGGGTCTGGGGCGCGCTCGGCCAGCCGGTGTCGGACTGCCAGGGCACGGTACCGTTCATCCGCGCGACCAGTGGTGACTTCTCCGTGCGCAGCTGACACCCGACCGACCGGGCCGACAGGACCGGTCAGGGCCTCCCGGGCCGACCGGGCGACGGCCGGGGCTGCGCACCGCCACCCGAGCACCCGCAGACCTGGAGGCCCCGTTGTCCCTCGACCGTCCGACCGCTCCGCCACCGCCGGGCGCGGGGTTCAACGACCTGACAGGGGAGGGCCGTTGAACCCCGCGCCCGACCGGCATTCGCCCGACTACGCCCGGCTCGCCGCCGTCGGGCCGTACTTCGCGCTGGACACCTCGCCGGCCGGCCGGCCGCCGGAGGGCTTCCGGCCGCTGGCCGAGCTGTACGGCACCGGACCGGACGCGCCGTTGGCGGCGCGGCTGCGGGTGGTGGCGCAGCGGCTCGGCACCGGGGAGCCCCGGGTCGCCGCCTCGATCCTGCACCTGGGGCTGGCCGCCCGTTTCTGGTCGGTGGGGCTGGGCTCGGCGGTCCTGCTGGGGACGGTCCCGACCTTGGAGCACGCCTGGGTGCGGATCCCGGACCAGGGCCCGCTCGACCTGTGGGCACCGCCGGAGCCCGCCCGCCCGGACGCCGGCTCGCTCACCGACCAGCTCCACGAGGCCGTCCTGCTGGGACAGTTGACGCCGCTGGCGGAGGCCGTCCGGGCCGCCGCCCCGCTCTCCCGCCGTCTGCTGCTCGGCAACGCCGCCTCCGCACTGGCCGGGACGCTGCGGGTGCTGGACGCCCACGCGCCGGACGCCGCACGGGCGTTGGCCGCGGAGCTGCTGGACCGTCCGCCACTGGCCGGGTCGGGCATCCTGCGCGCCGGGCCGGGTGGCACGGCGTTCCGGCGGAACAGCTGCTGCCTCTACTACCGGGTGGGTCCGGGTGCCGGGCTCTGCGGGGACTGCTGCTTCAGCACGCCGCCCGGCCGCGGGAAGCGGAACGAGTAATACCTTCACAAATGAAGGTCATACAGATCTCCGGCCGCCGTCAGCCGCGCACCACCGCCCAGTCCACCGCCGCGGACGGCACCCCGGCCCGCTCGGACGCCGGGTCCGCGAGCAGTCCGCGCGCCAGCGAACCCACCGGCAGGGCCGGGGTGGTGGCGGCCAGCACCCTGCCCTCGCCGTCGAGCAGCGCCGCGTCGCCTGACAGCGCCCGCAGCGGGGGCACCAGCAGCCGCTCCAGCACTGCCAGCGGGACGTCCCCGGCCACCACCCCGACGAAGCCCGCACCCGGGACGACCACCGGCCGGGCGCAGCACAGCACGTACCGGTCGGCACAGAGCAGGTCGACCTGCGGCCCGGCCACCGCGGCCCGCCCCTCGTCCCGGGGCCGGGCGAACCAGGGCAGCACCCGGTAGTCGTAGAACTCGGCGTCCGCCGGGTCGAGCGCGAGCCGCAACCGCCGCTCCCCCGCCCCGCGCGCACCGCGGCACCACCACTCCACGTGCAGGTCGGCGTCGGCGAGCGCGCCGGGTGCCACGACCGCTCCGCAGCCGAACCAGCGCGAGCCGGGCCGCGCCAGCAACTCGCTCACCACCCCGTGCACCACGGCGAGTTCGGCCACGGCGGGCCGGCGCCCCTCGGCGGCCGCCCGGGCCCAGCAGCCCGCCGCGGCCGCCCGCAGGCCGTCCAGTTCGGCGAGCACCGCGTCGACGGCGGCGGCGACCTGCCGGGCGCACCGCTCGACGGCGGCAGGGTCACCGGCGGCGGGCCCGCCCAGGACGGGCCCGCCGGCGGCGGACTCACCGGCAACCGGCACACCGGCGGATCGGGCCACGGGCAGGGTGGTGCTGAACGCGCTGGTCATGACGGCTCCGGCGGCGAGGGAGGGATCCGGGAACGGTGGCGCGGCCCCGGCTCAGCCGTCGTCCGCCAACTCCAGGTGCCGCCGGACCAGATGGTGCACGCAGGCCACGGCGTGCGTCTCGGCGGCGGCCCGGGCGCCGGCCGCGTCGCCGGCCAGCACGGCGACCAGGATCTCCCGGTGCTGCTCGGCGAAGCGCTCCTGGTCCGGCCCGTGCGGGGCGGGCAGCCAGAGCAGCGGGCCCAGTTCGGCCTGGAGCCGGACGGCGAGCTGGGTGAGCCGCACCGACTGCGCGGCGACGGCGAGTTCGATGTGGAAGCGGGCGTCGGCGCGGCGCTGCTCGGCGGGCCCGGCGGCGTCGCGCAGGTCGTGCACCAGTCGGGTGAGCCGGGGGCCGAGGTCGGCCGGGGCGCGCTCGGCGGCGAGCCGGGCGGCGGTGCCGAAGACGGCCAGCTCCTCGTCGCCGAGGTCGCGCAGGTCGACGGTGGCGAGGTCGCGCAGCCGGGCGAGCTGGAGGTGTTCGGAGCCCTCGGCGGGGATGCGGACGAAGCTGCCGCCGTTGCGGCCGCGCCGGGTCTCGATCAGTCCGGCCTCGCGGAGCAGGGCGAGGGCCTCGCGGACGGTGCCGTTGGCGACGCCGAGCTGGTCGGCCAGGTCGTTCTCGCTGGGCAGCTGGTCCCCGTCGGCGACCAGTCCGAGGGCGATCGCCTCGGTGATCCGGCGGGCCACCGCGTCGGCGCGGCCGAGGTCGGCGAGCGGCGCGAGGACGGCACTGAGCAGCGGGGTCGCACTGCCGATGGTCGTCACGCCGTTCCCCTCCCCGATCGCCGTCGCCGGATCCTCGCCGGATCGCCGCCCGATCACTGCCCGATCGCCGCCGGATCGCCGCCGGATCCTCGCCCGATCACTGCCCGATCACTGCCCGACCGGATGTTTCCCGCAGGGTACCTCCAGGTCCGACGCGCACTCTTGCCCCTAGAAACTCAATCTCGTATGTTTTCCCGCAACCTCGGCCCGAGCCGCACCCCGCAGTGCTCCCCCACGCATCACGACACGTTCCCAGGAGCAGGTCATGACCGATGCCAGTGCACGTGCCACCGTCCACTCCCCCGACCCGGACGCCGAACGGCTGGCCGCCCTCGGCTACACCTCCGAGTTCAAGCGCGACATGAGCCTCTGGGCGAACTTCTCGCTCGGCTTCACCTATCTCTCCCCCGTCGTTGGCGTGTACACACTCTTCGCCACCTCACTTCAGACCGCCGGGCCGCCGATGGTCTGGAGCTTCCTGATCGCGGGCCTCGGCCAGCTGCTGGTGGCCCTGGTGTTCAGCGAGGTGGTCGCCCAGTTCCCGGTGGCCGGCGGGGTGTACCCGTGGGCGCGCCGGCTCTGGGGCCGCACCTGGGGCTGGCTGACCGGCTGGACCTACCTGCTGGCACTGATGTCCACCATCGCGGCCGTCTCCTACGGCGCCGGCCCGTACGTGGCCGCCCTGCTGGGCGTCGAGCCGAGCACCGCGACGACCGTCTGGTGCGCACTGGGCCTGCTGGCGCTCGCCACCGTGATCAACCTCGGCGGCACCCGGGTGCTGTCGGCGGCGGCCGTGTTCGGCTTCGCCGCCGAGTTGCTCGGCGCCCTGGCGGTCGGCGCCTGGCTGCTGCTGACGCACCGCTACCACGGCCTCGGCGTGGTCCTCGACCGCTTCGGCGCGGGCGGCGACGGCGACTACGCCGACGCCTTCCTGGCCGCCGGGCTGATCGCGGTCTTCCTGTTCTTCGGCTTCGAGGCCTGCGGCGACGTCGCCGAGGAGGTGCCGGACCCAGGTCGACAGATCCCCAAGTCGATGCGGCGCACCATCTACGTGGGCGGCGCTGCGGCGATCGGGGTCAGCCTGGCCCTGGTGATGTCGATCCAGGACATCGGCGCGGTGGTCTCCGGCGACGACAAGGATCCGGTCGCCAAGGTGCTGCACGACGCCTTCGGCGCGGTCGGCGCCCGGGTGGTGATCGGCGTGGTGCTGATCTCCTTCCTGTCCTGCGTGCTCAGCCTCCAGGCGGCGGCGAGCCGGCTCGCCTACTCCTTCGCCCGGGACCGGATGATCGTGGGCAGCCGGCTGCTGGCCACCGTCTCGGACCGGCTGCGGGTGCCGCCGTACGCGCTGCTGCTCGCCGCGGCGCTGCCCGGTGTGATCATCGTGGGTGCCTCGGCGCTCTCCGAGGGCGCCCTCACGAAGATCATCTCCTTCTCCAGCATCGGCATCTACCTGGCCTTCCAGATGGTGGTGCTGGCCGCCCTGCGGGCCCGGCTGCGCGGCTGGCGCCCGAGCGGGGACTTCCGGCTCGGCCGCTGGGGCCTGGCGGTGAACATCGGCGCGCTGGTCTACGGCGTCGCCGCGATCGTCAACATCTGCTGGGGCCGCACCCCGGACGCCGCCTGGTACGACAACTACCTCGTGCTGCTCTCGGCGGTGGTCGTGCTCGCGGCCGGCGGCCTCTACCTCCTGCTGGCCCGCCCGCACCTGCGCGGCGACGCCCCCTCGGGCGACGCGACGGCCGCGCCCGGGGCCACCTCCGCCGAACCGGCCCGGGGGCGGGCATGACCGGACTCCCGCTGGACGGCGTCCTGGTCGCCGACTTCGGCCGGGTGCTCGCCGCGCCCTACCTGACCATGCTGCTGGCCGACCTCGGCGCCGACGTGATCAAGGTCGAGCAGCCCGGCACCGGCGACGACACCCGCGCCTGGGGCCCGCCGCACGCCCAGGGCGAGGCCACCTACTTCCTCTCCGTCAACCGCAACAAGCGCTCCCTCACCCTCGACCTGCGCGAACCGGCCGACCATGCCCGCGCCGTCGAACTCGTCCGCCGCGCCGACGTGCTGGTGGAGAACTTCCGCCCCGGCACGATGGCCCGCCACGGCCTCGACCCCGACCGCGCCCAGGCCCTCAACCCGCGGCTCGTCTACTGCTCGATCACCGGCTTCGGCCCCGGCAAGGGCGCCGAACTGCCCGGCTACGACCTGCTGGTGCAGGCCGTCGGCGGTCTGATGTCGGTGACCGGCCCGGCCCCCGGCGAACCGGTGAAGACCGGCGTCGCACTGGTGGACGTGCTGACCGGGCTGCACGCGGCGGTCGGCGTGCTGGCCGCACTGCGCGAGCGCGAGACCACCGGCCGGGGCCAGCTGGTGGAGCTGAACCTGCTCTCCACGCTGCTCTCCGGCCTGGTCAACCAGTCCGCCGGCTACACCCTGGCCGGCGCGGTGCCGGGCATCCTCGGCAACCGCCACCCGTCCATCGCCCCCTACGAGTTGTTCACCGCCGCCGACCGCCCGCTGGTCGTCGCGGTCGGCAACGACCGGCAGTTCGCCGCGCTCTGCCGGGGCGTGGGCGCCCCCGAGCTGGCCGCCGACCCCCGCTTCGCCTCCAACTCCGACCGGGTCGCGCACGTCACCGTGCTGGCCCGCGAGCTCACCGCCCGGCTCGAACGCCGCACCGCCGCCGAGTGGTTCGCGGTGCTCACCCCGCTCGGCGTGCCCTGCGGCCCGGTCAACGACCTGGCCGAGGCCTTCGACCTCGCCGACTCGCTCGGCCTGCGGCCCCGGGCACCGCTGCCCGGCCCGGACGGCCGCCCGCTGGACCTGGTCGCCAACCCGATCGGCCTCTCCCGCACCCCGCCCCGCTACCAGCTGCCCCCGCCCCGGCTCGGCGAGCACACCGCCGAACTCACCGCCTGGCTGGACACCCCGCACGACCGGCCTCCGCACGGCGGGTCTCCCTACGAGCAGCCTCCGCACGACCGGCCGCCGCACAACCCTCCCCCGCACGACCAGGACTTCGAGGACCGCCCATGAGCACCCCGCACGGCACCGGCACCGCCATGTCCGACCCGCTCGACCTGATCGACTTCGCCACCCTCCTCACCGAGGAGGAGCGCGAGATCCAGGCCACCGTCGCCCGGTTCCTCGCCGACCGGGTCCGCCCGCACCTGCCGGAGTGGTTCGACAACGCCCACTTCGCCCGCGAACTCGCCCCCGAACTCGGCGCGTTGGGCCTGCTCGGGATGCACCTGGAGGGCTACGGCTGCGCCGGCACCAACGCCGTCTCCTACGGCCTGGCCTGCCTCGAACTGGAGGCCGCCGACTCGGGCTTGCGCAGCTTCGTCTCGGTCCAGGGCTCGCTCTCGATGTACTCGATCCACCGGTGGGGCTCGGAGAAGCAGAAGCAGGAGTGGCTGCCCGGGCTCGCCGCCGGCACCGCGATCGGCTGCTTCGGCCTCACCGAGCCGGACTTCGGCAGCAACCCGGCCGGAATGCGCACCCGCGCGGTGCGCGACGGCTCGGACTGGATCCTCGACGGCACCAAGACGTGGATCACCAACGGCGGCATCGCGGACGTCGCCACCGTCTGGGCGAACACCGAGGACGGCGTGCGCGGCTTCCTGGTGCCGCGCGGCACGCCCGGCTTCACCACCCGCGACATCGGGCGGAAGCTGTCGCTGCGCGCCTCGGTCACCTCCGAGCTGCACCTGGACGGCGTCCGGCTGCCCGCCGAGGCCCGACTGCCGGGAGCGAAGGGGCTGCGCGGCCCGCTGTCCTGCCTGAACGAGGCGCGGTTCGGCATCCTGTTCGGCGCGGTCGGCGCAGGCCGGGACTCGCTCCAGGCGGCGCTGCGGTACGCGGACTCGCGGGTCCAGTTCGACCGGCCGATCAGCGGTTTCCAGCTGACCCAGCGCAAGTTCGCCGACATGGCGCTCGCGCTCGGCAACTCCGCGCTGCTGGCCGTCCACCTCGGCCGGCTCAAGGACGGCGGGCGGCTGCGTCCCGAGCAGGTCAGCGTCGGCAAGCTCAACAACGTGCGGGAGGCGCTGGCGATCGCCCGCGAGTGCCGCACGGTCCTCGGGGCCAACGGCATCTCGCTGGAGCACTCGCCGATCCGGCACGCCAACAACCTGGAGTCGGTGCTGACCTACGAGGGCACCAGCGAGATCCACACGCTGGTGGTCGGCCAGGCGCTCACCGGGCAGGCGGCCTACCGGTAGGGACGCCCCGGGCCGCCCCCTCCCCGGGACGCGCCGAGGCCCGCGTCCGGCTTGTCCAGAGCCGGGCGCGGGCCGCCCCGTTCCCACCCGGTGCCGATGCCCGTGGCGCCGGGTGGAGTCTCTCCGGGGAGTCCGGTCAGACCGCGACCGTCTCCTCCATCTCCTCCTCGGCCTCCTCGGCCTCCTGCGGCGTTTCCACCGGACGGCGCCCACGCCCCTCGTACATGGCCGCGGCCACCAGGGCGGCCCCGCCGAGCAGCAGCCAGACCAGCAGGGTCACGACGTGCCCGCCGAGGCCCGCGCCGCCGTCGAAGTACATGATGCTGCGAGCGCCCTCCAGGAAGCCCGCGCCCGTCCAGAAGCCGTGCAGGCCTCCGAAGAATCCGTTCTGCAGTTCGGGCCGGTAGATGCCGCCGGAGGAGGTGAAGTTCAGCATCACGAACAGCACCATCAGGGCCAGCGTGGTCCACTTCTTCAGGAAGCTGTGCAGGCCGATGCCGATCAGCACGATGCCCGCCGAGTAGAGCCAGCCGAGCGCCCAGATCGCCGCGCAGTCGTGGTCGACCACGTGGAAGACCGGCCCGGCGGTGACGATCCCGATCACGCTGACCACCAGCGAGACGGCCACTCCGACCAGTGCCCGGATCTTCACACTCAGCCCCGCGCCGGCCGCGCCGATCGCCGCGACGCTGGCGTAGGAGCCGATGCTCAGCGCGACCAGCAGGAAAAACAGGCCCTGTCCGGTCGGGTCGCCCTTGGCCGGGGTGGTCAGGTCGGTCACGTGCAGCGGCACGCCCTGCCTGTCGGTGACGTTGGTGAACACCGCGGTGGCGGCCACCACGGAGGTGTCCGAGTTGCCCTTGGCGACGATCAGTTCGGGGCTCTTGGCGTCCGGGACGAAGGCGCCCACCAGGTCCCGGTCGCGCAGTTGCTGCTCGGCGGCGGCCCGGTCGTCCACGGTGCGGACGTCGAGCGCGTCCCCGGCCTTGCCCTGGATCGCCTGCGCCAGGCCCTGCGCCTGCGGCGTGGTGCCGACCACGGCCACCTTGAGGTGGTGCGGCTCGGGCTGGTGGAAGGCGCCCTGGTAGGCGAGCGCCATGCCCAGGCACATCAGCAGCGGGGTGATCAGGTGGGTGGCCAGGTGCTTGAGCGAGTGCCCCAGGGTGGGCGCTGCGGCGGGGTTCCGGGGTGTGCTCATGGCGTTCGTACCGTCCTCCGGTGGTGTTCTCTCGGTGAGGAGAAGGTGGGAAATGCAACCAATGCAGGTGGTAAATGCAACCATCTATCGATGTAGCTTACAACTATCCGACATCATTCGGAAGCCCGGCCGGCGACCGACCGGCGGCCAGGCCCTGCCCGGGGCGACCGTCAGCCCAGCTCGAACACCCCGTACGAGAACCCGTCCGCCCGCAGCTCCCCGTCCACCAGCCGCACGCCCTGCACCTCCAGCGGCCGGACACCCCGCGCCCACCGGTCACCCTCCGGCAGACCCGGCAGCCGTACGGACGCCGGCTCCCGGCCCGGGTTGACCGCCACCAGGTACCGCCCGGCCCGGGTGTACACCAGCGGGTAGCCGGCGTGGCGGACCTCCAGCCCACCGGCCGCACCCAGCCCCGGGTGCGCCCGGCGCAGTGCGATCAGCCGCCGCACGGTGTGCAGCAGCGAGGTCGGGTCGGCGCGCTGGGAGAGCACGTCCGGGCGGTGCGGGTCCGGGTCCACCGGCAGGTACAGCCGCTCGGGCGGGGCGCTGGAGAAGCCCGCGGTCGGGCCGGGCGTCCACTGCATCGGGGTGCGCGAGCCGGCCCGGTTGAACCGCGGGCCGAGCACGCTGCCCTCGGTGTCGGGCAGGCCCGGCAGGTAGCGCATACCGATCTCGTCGCCGTAGTAGACGGCCGGGAGGGTGGGCCAGGTGAGCAGGAAGGCGAAGGCCGGGGCGAGTTGCTCCGCGCCGCGCGGGCCGGTGGCCAGGCGGGAGAAGTCGTGGTTGGCGGTGGGCAGCACGATGTGCCCGCCGCCCTCGGTGAGTTCGGCCGCCGAGCGCCAGGCGTCCAGGAAGGGCTGCGGGGTGCCGCGGCCCTCGGCCTCGAAGTAGCAGGCCTCCTGGTGCCAGAACTCCTCGACCGTCCCGCCGTTGTTGTTCCAGAGCGAGCGCAGCGGCAGGCCGTGGTCCTCCCCGCCGAAGTGCAGGAAGAAGTCCGCATGGAAGCCCGCCGCGACGGCGGCGGCCGGGTCGCCCCACTCGGCGAGCAGGGCGGCCTCGGGGTGGCCGCGGTCCAGCCAGTCGCGCAGCTCGGTCCAGAGCTTGGCGGTCTCCACCTTGCCCGGGTCGTCCTTGACCAGCGAGTACGCCATGTCCACCCGGAAGCCGGACACCCCGAGGCCGAGCCAGTGCGCCATGATCGCGCGCAGCGCCGCCCGGTTGGCGCGCGGGCCGTCCGCGTCCACCGCCTGCCGCCAGGGCTCCTCCGAACTGCTGCGCGCATAGCCGAAGTTGAGCGCCGGCTGACAGTCGAAGAAGTTCGGCCGGTACCAGCCGGGGCGGCTGCCGGGCGAGGCCACGAAACCGTCCACCGGGCGGTCGGACCAGATGTAGCGGTGGTCGGACGGGTCCTCGGCGGACGCCAGGAACCAGGGGTGGCGGTCGGAGGTGTGCCCGGCCACCAAGTCCAGCAGGACCCGGACTCCCCTGCGGCGGGCGGCCTCGACCAGGGCCACCAGGTCATCGGTGCCGCCGTAGCGCGGGGCGGGGGCGAGGTAGTCGGTGACGTCGTACCCGGCGTCGCGGAACGGCGAGGCGAAGCAGGGGTTGAGCCAGACGGTGTCGATGCCGAGCCAGGCGAGGTGGTCCAGGTGCCCGGCGATGCCGGCGAAGTCGCCGATGCCGTCGCCGTCGGAGTCGGCGAAGCTCTGCGGGTAGATCTGGTACAGCACGGCGTCGGCGAGCCAGTCGGGGCCGGGGCGGGTCGAGGTCATGGGGGGTTCCTCCTGCCGGGGTCCGGGGGCCCGGGGCTGACCGGGCGGGGCTGAGCCGGGACGGGCTCGGCCGGGGCCGAGCCGGGTGCCCCCGATTCTCGTCCAATCCCGGCCGTCCCGACAGCCCGCCTCGCCCCGTCACCGCCTTCTTCACGGGGCCCGCACCCGCGCCGCCTTCTTCACGGGACCCGCGCCGCCTTCTTCACGGGACCCGCACTGCCTTCTTCACGGGCCCCGCGGCGACGGCGCCCCCTACGAGGCCGCCGCCGCGCAGGCCGACATGAACGCCCGGGCCCGCCGGGTGATCTCCGCCCAGTCCCCCGCAGCGACCACGTCCGGCGGCACCACGTCCGTCCCCGCGCAGACCGCGAGCGCGCCGTGCGCCAGGAACGCGGCGGCGTTGCCCGCGTTCACCCCGCCGGAGGCCACCAGCGGCACGTCGGGGTAGGGGCCGCGCAGGTCCTTGAAGTAGCCGGGGCCGAAGGCCCGGGCCGGGAAGATCTTGACGGCGGCGGCGCCGAGGTCCACCGCGTGCGCGACCTCGGTCGGGGTGAGCGCCCCGAGCACCACCGGCACCCCGGCGGCGGCCGCCGCCTCGGCGACCTCGGGCCGGCAGCCGGGGGTGACCAGGAAGGCCGCCCCCGCCTCGACCCCGCGCCGGGCCTGCTCCGCGGTCAGCACCGTCCCGAGGCCGACCCGCCAGCCGGCCTTCGAAGCCTTCAGTAGATGGTCCGTCACATCCGGTGTGGTGCAGGTGAATTCGGTGAGGTTGATGCCTCCCTCGGCGAGGGCGGCGCAGAGCGCGGCGGCGTCCGGGATCCGGGGTGCGCGGACCACCGCGATCACCGGTTCGTCGCGCAGGAAGGAGCAGCCGGTAGCGGCGGCGGAACCGGTCGCGGAGAGATCGGCGGTCGCGGACGGACCCGTCTCGGACGGACCGGCCGGGGCCGGGAGATCGGTCGGGGCGGAGAGCTCGGTCATATGGCCAGGGTTCCTCGATCGGTGCGGCGCAGGGCGCGCCCGGGGCGGGCGCCGGTGGTGCGACCCTGCCGGACGACGGCGGTGCCGTTGACGTACACGTACTCGATGCCCTCGGCGGGCAGCCGGGGGCGCTCGAAGGTGGCGGCGTCCCGGACCTTCCCGGGGTCGAGGAGCACCAGGTCGGCGTGGTGGCCGGGGGCGATCCGGCCGCGCCGGTCCAGCCCCAGCCGGGCTGCCGGGCGGCCGGTCATCCGGGCGATCGTCTCCTCCAGCGTCAGCACGCCCAACTCCCGGCTGTAGTGGCCGAGGTAGCGGGGGAAGGTGCCCCAGGCCCGCGGGTGCGGCCGGGCCCCGACCAGCAGTCCGTCGCTGCCGACGGTGTGGGCGGGGTGGCGCATGATGGCCCGGACGTTCTCCTCGTGCCCGACGTGCTGGAGGATCGTGGTGGAGAGTTCGTCCCGGCGCAGCAGGTCCAGGAACACCTCGGTGCCGGTCCGTTCCTCCTCCTCGGCCAGTTCCGCGACGGTGCGGCCGACCGCGCCGTCGAGCGCGGCCGAGCGGACGCCGGAGATCTGGATCGTCGTCCAGTCGGTGACCACGCCGTGGCAGCCGTCGCTGCCCTTCTCCTCCACCTCGTACCGGATCCTCGCGCACTGCGCGGGGTCGGCGAGCCGTGCCAGCGTCGCGGCCGGGCCGCCCTCGGTGGCCCAACTCGGCAGCAGGGCGGCCAGGGTGGTGGATCCGGGCAGGTAGGGGTAGCTGTCCAGGGTGAGGTCGACGCCGTCGGCGAGCGCCCGGTCGAGAAGCTCCAGCAGCTCGCCGGCCCGGCCCCGGTTGACCCCGAAGTTCATCGTGGCGTGGGTCAGGTGCAGCGCGCAGCCGCTCCGCCGGGCGATCTCCACCATCTCCGCGTAGCCCTCCAACGCCCCGGCGCCGTAGGAGCGTTGGTGCGGGGCGTGGAAGCCGCCGTAGGCCGCGACGACGGTGCACAGCTCGATCAGCTCGGCGGTGTCGGCGTACATCCCGGGGGTGTAGCTGAGGCCGCTGGACATGCCGACAGCGCCGTCCAGCAGGCTCTTCGCCAGCACCTGCCGCATCCGGTCGAGTTCGCCCGGGGTGGGCGGACGGTCGGCCCAGCCCATGGCGAGCATCCGCAGCGTTCCGTGCGGGACGAGGTAGCAGGCGTTGACGGCCGTTCCGGTGCGGTCGATCCGGTCCAGGTAGCCGGCGACGTCCCGCCAGTCCCAGTCGAAGCCGTCCGGATCGCCGTTCCAGCCCGCTGTCTGGCGGCGCAGCGCGGGCAGCGTGACGTCGTCCACCGGGGCGTAGGACAGGCCGTCCTGGCCGAGGACCTCGCAGGTGACGCCCTGGGTGACCTTGGCCGGGTGCTCGGGTTCGAGCAGCAGGGCGAGGTCGGAGTGGGCGTGCATGTCGATGAAGCCGGGGGCCAGCACCAGGCCGTCGGCGTCGACCTGGTCGGGCGCGTCGAGGCCCTCGCCGATCTCGGTGATCAGACCGTCGGCGATCCGGACGTCGGCCCGGTAGCGCTCCGCGCCGGTGCCGTCCACCACGGTGGCGCCCCGGAAGACCGTCGCGCCGCCGCCGTCCCGCCCACCCCTGGCGGCCGTTCTCTCCCCGGGCATCAGAAGAACGTCCTGACCAGGCCGGTGACCTTCGGCTCGGCCGCGTCCGCGGAGTCCAGCACCGGGATCGCCGTCCACTTGTCGAAGGCGGTGCACGGGTGCGAGACGCCCAGCCGCAGCACCGCGCCGATCGGCGCGAGGTCGCCCGCGTCGCGCAGGAAGGCGTGCTGGTCGTTGAGCGCGGTGATCCGCGCCGCCGTTCCGGCCAACTCCACTCCGCCGCGCACCCGTTGCGGCTCGGGCAGGCCCTCGTCGAAGGGCAGGTCGCGCTTGCCGGCGTCCAGCAGCGCGAGCTGCGGCTCGGGCCGGGACACCACCCGGGCCCAGCCGTGCAGCGCACCGCGGAACGGCGTCCGCCCACCGTCCCGGGCGAGCGGCGAGATGCCGCGGTAGAAGCCGTCGTCGTGGGCGATGTACGCGCCCGAGCGCAGCACCGTGAACGCCTCCGGCAGGTCCGCCAGCTCCTCGACCACCAGGTCGAAGTAGGCGCTGCCGCCGGCCGAGACCACCGGCCGGGTGCCGTCCGGGTAGGCGCTCGCCAGCCGGCCGTGCAGGTCGCCCAGCTCCCGCAGGTAGCGGCGGACGGCGGCGAGTCCCTCGGCCGAGGCGTCGTGCGCGATCGCGCCCTCGTACCCGCCGACGCCCGCCAGGCGCAGGGTGGGGGCGCGCAGCACGGCGGCGGCGACCTCGACGGCGGCGTCCACGCCGCGGGCGCCGGTCCGTCCGCCGGGGCCGCCGAGCTCGACCAGCACCTCGACCGGCCGCTCGGCGCCGGCGGCGCGCAGCGCCTCGTCCATCAGCCGGACGCTCTCGGTGGAGTCGACCCAGGACAGGAAGGCGAAGTCCGGGTCGGCGGCGAGTTCGTCGGCGAGCCAGGCGAGGCTGGCCGGGTCGAGCAGGGTGTTGGCGAGCAGGATGCGCTGCACCCCGAAGGCCCGGGCGACCCGCACCTGGGGCAGGTTGGCGAGGGTGATGCCGTGGCTGCCGGCGTCGAGCTGCGCCTGCCAGAGGGCGGGCGCCATGGTGGTCTTGCCGTGCGGGGCGAGCGCGACGCCCGCCTTGGCGCACCAGTCGGCCATGGTGCGGACGTTGTGGTCGACGGCGGCGCCGTCGAGGGTGAGCATCGGGGTGCCGAGCGAGGAGAGGGTGGGGCCGGTGACGAGCCATTCCCGGGTGCTGCGGCCCCACGACTGCGGTGGAGCGGCCTTGAACCGCCAGTCGAGCGGTTCGTCGGCCAGGGCGGCCACCGCGCCACGGGCGATGCCCGGTCCGGTGACACTGCTTGCGAAGGTCTGCTCCACCGTGTTCCTCCATCCGCACAGGTTGCAACATGCGCAACGAGGGTTGCACATGCTGGCAACACGGTTCTAGCATCGGCGCCGGATCAAGGTCAACGGACCCGACTCCCGGTCAACGGGGTCGGCTCACGTGAGCGCTCTCGGACGACGCGGCACTCACACGCTCACACGCAGCGGAGTCGGCCCGGTGGGCCCGCTCTCGACGGAACGGCCGCAGACGAGGAGCCCCGCACATGCCGCGACAGGACACCCAGGGCCCGACCCGCCCCGGTCCTCCCCCGACGGCCGTGTGCGTGGGCGAGTCGATGGCCGTCCTGCTGCCGGACCGCCCGGGCCCGCTGGAGTCGGTGGAGAGCTTCCGGCTCTCGGTCGGCGGAGCGGAGTCCAACGTGGCGGGCGCACTGGCCGCCCACGGCGTGCCGACCGCCTGGATCAGCCGGGTCGGCGACGACGGCTTCGGCCGCCGGCTGCTCGCCGAGGTGGCCGCCCGCGGCGTGGACGTCTCGGCGGTCGCGGTCGACCCGCACCGCCCGACCGGCCTCTACCTCAAGGAGGTCGGCGGAAGCACCGGCGACCACCACGACCTCGGGCCCGGCCGCAGCAGGCTGCACTACCACCGGCGCGGCTCCGCGGCCGCCGCGCTCTCCCCCGACCTGCTCGCCGACCCGGCCGCCGCCGCCCTGCTGGCCGGCGCCCGGCTGCTCCACCTGTCCGGGATCACCGCCGCGCTCTCCGACGACTGCCTCGCCCTGCTGCGCGCCCTGCTCGCCGACCGCCGCCCGCACCGCCTGGTCAGCTTCGACCTCAACTGGCGCCCCTCGCTCTGGCGCGAGCGCGACCCGGCCGTGCTGCCGCCGCTGCTGAACGCCGCCGACCTGCTGCTGCTCGGCGCCGACGAGGCCGAGGCCGCCTTCGGCACCGGCGACCCGGCCGCCCTGCGCCGCCGCTTCCCCGCCCCGGCCACCCTCGTGGTCAAGGACGCCGCCCGCCAGGTGACCGCCCTGGAACGGGACGGCACGGCGGTCACCGAGCCGGCCCTCGCGGTCGAGGTGGTCGAGGCGACCGGCGCGGGCGACGCCTTCGCGGCCGGCTACCTGGCCGGCACCGTCCGGGGCCTGGACCAGCGGCGCCGGCTGCGGCTCGGCCACCTGAGCGCCGCCTGCGCGCTGACCGCCCACGGCGACCAGGCCGAGCTGCCGGACGCCGCCGTGGTGGCCGCGCTGCTCGACGCCTCCCCCGCCCAGTGGGCCGCCACCCGGGTCACCGCGGAGGGCATCACCGGCCCGGCCCTGCCCACCGACGGCGCGCGCCCCGCCGACCGCACACCGTCCGCCGGACCGCCACCGTCCGCCGACCGGGCCCGGGCACAATGAGCGGGAACCCCGGCCCTCGAAGCGGAGCACGATGAGTCAGACCGTCACCCGCGCCCTGCGCATCCTCGCCGAGCTCGGCGAGGGCGAGCGTTCCCTCGACCAGCTCGCCGAGGTGCTCGGCGTCCACAAGACGACCGTCCTCCGACTGCTCCAGAGCCTCGAAGAGGAACGATTCGTCTATCGCGACGCGAGCTACCGCTACCACCTGGGCGCCGGCCTCTTCGCACTCTCCGGCCTGGCCCTGGAGCAGCGCGGCGTGCGCCGGATCGCCGCCCCGCACCTGGCCGAGCTGAACGCCGCCACCGGCCAGACCGTGCACCTGGCCGCCTACGAGGGCGGCGAGGTGGTCTACATCGACAAGTTCGACTCCCGCCACCCGGTGCGGATGTACTCCCGGATCGGCCTGCGCGCCGCCCTGCACAGCGCCGCCGTCTCCAAGGTGCTGCTCGCCGACCTGCCGCTGCCCGAGCGGCGCCGGGTGGTGGCCGGGATCGACTTCACCCCGCACACCGCGCGTACCCTGACCACCCCCGAGGCCCTGCTCGCCGAGCTGGAGAAGGTCGCCGCCCAGGGCTGGGCGCAGGACCACGCCGAGCACGAGGCCTTCATCAACTGCGTGGCCGCGCCCGTCCGGGACGCCAGCGGCCGGGTGGTGGCCGCCGCCTCGATCTCCGTTCCGGACGTCGTCCTGCCGTACGAGCAGGTGCTGGACCTGCTCCCGCAGCTGCTCGCCACCACCCGCGCCGTCTCGGCCGACTGCGGCCGCCCCGACCACAACTGACGAACCGTCGACACAGTTAAGGAATCCGAATCCCATGACCTCCGAGCACCTCCGGAACGGCGAGAAGACCGAGATCCGCACCGACGGCGCCCCCGCTCCCGCCTGGATGTTCTCCCAGGGCGTCCGCAAGGGTCCGATCCTCCAGGTCTCCGGCCAGGGCCCGCAGGACCCGGCCACCGGCGAGTACCTGCACCACGGCGACGTGAAGGCGCAGACCCGCCGCACCCTGGAGAACGTCAAGGCCATCGTCGAGGCCGGCGGCGCCACCGTCGAGGACGTGGTGATGTTCCGCGTCTACCTGACCAAGCGCGCCGACTTCCCGCTGATGAACGAGGTCTACGCCGAGTTCATCGACGAGAACATCAAGCCCGGCGGCGTGAAGCCGTGCCGCACCACCGTCTTCGTCGAGCTGCCGCAGGAGCCGATGCTGGTCGAGATCGACGCCCAGGCCGTCGTCGGCTGACGCACCGCCGCACCGAAGGGCCCGGACGCCGCAGTCGCGTCCGGGCCCTTCGCCCGTCCGGCGGCCTGCTTGCCACACCCCCATCCGCACATTAGGTTAGGCTCACCTAACTAACTGGAGGTCCGTCCATGAGCCTGCCCACCGGCGACACCGAGGTCCCCGAGCCCACCACCGCCGAACGGATCCACAGCCTGCTCGGCACGACCTCCTCACTCACCGTCCGCGCCCTCGGCGAGCACCACCACCTGAACACCCCGGTCTCCGTGCACGGCTCCCGGCTGCGCCTGCGCACCGCCCTGGACGACCCGCTCACCACGGCCGTCATCGGCGCCGCCGACGGTCTCGCCGTCGTCCTCGACGTCACCGACATCGCCCCCGTCGCCGTCCGCGACCGGGTCCGCGCCCGCCTCACCCTGGCCGGCCGGCTCCACCTGGCCCACCTCGCCGACGACGGCCTCGGCGTGCACCTGCGGGTGGACGTCGCCCACGCCGTCCTCGCCACCCCGTACGGCACCGGCGCGATCACCGCCGCCGACCTCGCGCTCGCCGGCCCCGACCCGCTGGCCCGGCACGAGGCCGCGCTGCTCACCCACTTCGCCGACGACCACGCCGAGGCGCTCGACGTCCTGACCCGGCTGCTCGACCCGGCCGTGCTCACCCACGACCCCGAGGTCCGCCCGCTCGCCCTGGACCGCTACGGCCTGGTGCTGCGCCTGGACCACCCGCACGGCCACCGCGACGTCCGCCTGGTCTTCCCCGAACCGGCCCGGGACACCGAGGACTTCGGCCACCGGATGCACGCGCTGCTGGCCGCCGCCCAGTACGGCCTGCCGGTCCACCGGCGCTGAACCCGGCGCACCGCGAGCGCCGGCCGGTCACCCCTCGACCGCGCCCCAGCACCACCCGCCCGGTCACCGCTCGACCGCGTCCTCCAGCACCACCCGCCCGATCCGCGCGTACAGCTCCGGCCGCCAACGGCGCACCGCCAGCGCCAGCCCGACCCCGCCCGCGAACACCCCGATCACCAGGTACGGGATCAGCCGGAACAGCAGCGTGTGCGCCGCCGCCCCGGCCGCGGCGTCCTTGTTGAGCACCAGCAGCACCACCACCCCGGCCATCGCCACCCCGCCCACCAGCGGTGCGGCCAGCGTCCGGAACCAGTGCGCGGTCTCCGGGTGCCGCCCCCGCACGTGGAAGTACCCGACCACGGCGAAGGAGCAGAGCGTCTGCACGACCAGGATCGCCATCGTCCCGAGCAGCGCCAGCAGCGTGTACAGGTGCACGTACGGGTCCATCCCGGCCGCCAGGAACCCCGCCACCAGCCCCACCGCGATCACCGACTGCACCACCGAGGCGACGTGCGGCGAACCGTGCCGCGCATGGGTGCGGCCGAGCGCCGGGTGCAGCAGCCCCTCCCGGCCGATCGCGTACAGGTACCGGGCCGCGCACTGGTGGAAGGCCATCGCGCAGGCGAACGAGCCGGTGACGACCAGCCATTGGAACACCTTCACCGCCCAGGCCCCCAGGTGCGCGCCGAGCGGGTCGAAGAACAGGCTGTTGCCGTCCTTGCCCGGCACGGCGCCGCTCGCCACCGCGACCGCCCGCCCGACGCCGTTGCCGGACACGATCATCCAGGACACGAAGACGTAGAGCAGCCCGACACCGATCACCGACACCAGCGTCGCCCGCGGCACCACCCGCTTGGGGTCGCGGGACTCCTCGCCGTACATCGCGGTGGACTCGAATCCCACCCAGGACCAGAACGCGAAGAACAGGCCGAGCCCGGCCGCCGCCGCGCCCGAACCCCCCACCCCCCTCAGCGCGTTCAGCGGGTTCACGGCCTCGACCACGATCCCGTCCGGCCCGCCGCCGGAGAACAGCACCGCGAACGAGACCGCCCCCAGCACCCCGATCTCCAGCACCAGCGCGACCCCGAGCACCTTGGCCGTCAGGTGCAGGTCGAACCAGGCCATCACCCCGATCACCGTCGCCCCGAACAGCGCGTACCAGCCCCAGCCCAGGTCCACCCCCAGCTGCGAACGGACCAGTCCGCGCAGCGAGTACGCGAAGAAGCCGAGGGCCGAGGCCTCGGTGACGACGTACGCCAGCACCGCGAGCAGCCCCGAGGCCATCCCGACCACCCGGCCCAGCCCGTGCGAGACGTAGCCGTAGAACGCGCCGGCCGCGGTGATGTGCCGGGCCATCGCCACGTACCCGACCGAGAACACCGTCAGCACCACGGTCGCCACGATGTACGCGGCGGGCGCGCCGACGCCGTTGCCCTGCCCGACGATGATCGGCAGGTTGCCCGTCATCGCGGTGATCGGGGCGGCGGTGGCGAGTGCCATGAACACCACGCCGACCAGGCCGACCGAGTCCGCCTTCAGCCGGTCGACGCCGCCCGTCCCCGGCCGCTCCCGCCCGGCCCTCTCCCCCGCCACGTCCCCGCTCCGGACCGCCATCCGGCCTCCTCGCCTCCCGGACCCGCCCGACCGCCGGACCGGCCGGACGCTGACCGTCCGACAGCATGGCGCGCCGGAGCAGCCCAGCGATCGGGCCGACGGCCCGCCGGAGCAGTCGAGTTGACGCCACGTTCGACCGGTCGAACGACGCTCCGGAACCCGCCGGACGGCCGGGGCACGACCGGACGGGCCCGGAAACGGCAGCGGCCGGCCCGGCTGCACGAGGAGGTCCTCGTACGGCCGGGCCGGCCTGGGCGTGTCCCGCGCCCATGTCCGCCGTGCGGCGATCACCCGGTCGAGCGGTCACCCGACATGACCATCCCGGAGGATCGATTCGCCCCGCAGCAGCGGTGGTTCCGAAAACCCTCGGGGCTCAGCGGCCCCGGGTCAGAGCGCGACGCCGTGCGCGCGCAGGTAGGCGACCGGGTTGATGTCCGAGCCGTACTCCGAGCCGTTGCGGATCTCGAAGTGCAGGTGCGGGCCCGTCACGTTGCCGGTGGCGCCGGAGAGGCCGATCTGCTGGCCGACGGTGACGGCCTGACCGATCCTCACGCCGATCGAGGAGAGGTGCGCGTACTCGGCGTAGTGGCCGTCGGCGAGCTTGATCTCGACCTCGTTGCCGTAGGCGCCGCCGTTGCCGGCCTTGACCACGACGCCGTTGGCGACGGCGCGCAGCGGGGTGCCGGTGGAGGCGACGAAGTCCTGGCCGGTGTGGTGGCCGGAGGCCCACATCGAGCCGGCCACGCCGTAGGCGGTGCCGAGCTTCGGGTTGGCCAGCGGGGCGACGAAGCCGGAGGTGGCGGCGGCGACCGGAGTGGCGGTCACGACCGCGGCCGGAGCGGCGACCTGCAGCTGGGTCTGGAGCTGGGCGGAGGGCTTGGCGGCCTCGGTCTTCACCTGGACCTGGGCCTGCGGCTTGGCGGCCTGGGTCGCCGGAGCGGCCGGCTGGGCGGGCTTCGCCGGGGCGGCCGGCTTGGCCGGGGCGGCGTCGGCGGCCGGCGCGGCGGCGTGGCCCGACAGCGCGAGCTGCTGGCCCGGGAAGATCAGGTTCGGGTTGGCACCGACGACCGAGCGGTTCTGCTCGTACAGCGCGTGCCAGCCGCCCTCGACGTTCTTGGCGTCGGCGATCTTGGACAGGGTGTCGCCGCTGACGACGCGGTAGCTCTCCTGCGCGGCCGGGGTGGCCGGGGCAGCGGCCGGCGCGACCGACTTGGCGTCCGTGGAGGCGGCGGCCTGCGCGGCCGGGGCGGCCGCAACGGTGTGGGCCTGGGCGCTCACCGCGGTGACGAGCGGGAGGGCGAAGGAGACACCGGTGACGGCGGTCGCGATGCCGATACGGGCGGCGCGGGGCAGGGCGATACGACGAGCCTGAGCAGGCATGGAATTTTCCTCTCCGACGCCTGCGAGGTGAGCTGTCGGGTTCGGGCTGGAGTTGCCCGGCCGCATGCGCGGCTTCACCCCTAGCCGGTCCTGGACGCCCGCGCCCTGAGGCGCGAACTCCGGTCCGGCGACTTACCTGTGGGTCCCCCGCTCCTGCCGTACAGAGTTCGTTTCGAACCACCGGGCAGCGGCAGGACTCGGCGTTCCACCCGGTGGATCCGTCCGGACTGGCCGGGCGGTCGCTGAACTAAAACCCATCCGTTCGGGTGAAGCAATGTCGATCTCTTGAAAGGGCAACCATCTCCCCCGTTCCGGTGACCCTCCGCAGACCGGACCCCACGGTGCGTACACAACCCATTCACCCCCCGCCACTGATCCACGACCCTGCGCCGAGATCGGCGACGGACCGCAGCCACCCGTTCACGCACCGCCGACCGTCAACACACCCACCGGTGACCCTTGTCACGTGCGCCCCGGCAGCGCAGGATTCGCCCGTGGCCACCTCCGAGGCCGGCACCCTGCGCCTGGGCACCGCGCAGGGTCGCTGGGTACTACTGGCGACCGTGCTCGGCTCCAGCATGGCGATGCTCGACGGCACCGTGGTGAACGTCGCCCTGCCCCGGATCGGCGCCGACCTCGGCGCCTCCCTGGCGTCCCTGCAATGGACTCTGAACGCCTATCTGCTCACCCTGGCGGGCCTGATCCTGCTCGGCGGCGCGCTCGGCGACCGGTACGGGCGGCGCAAGGTCTTCCTGATCGGCGTGGTCTGGTTCGCCATCGCCTCCGCGGCCTGCGCCGCGGCGCCGAACATCCACGTGCTGATCGCCGCCCGCGCCGTCCAGGGCATCGGCGGGGCGCTGCTCACCCCCGGCTCGCTCGCCATGCTCCAGGCCGTCTTCCACCCCGACGACCGCTCGGCCGCGGTCGGGCTCTGGTCCGGCCTCGGCGGGGTGTCCGCCGCGATCGGCCCCTTCCTCGGCGGCTGGCTGGTGGACGGCCCCGGCTGGCGCTGGATCTTCCTGTTGAACCTGCCGCTCGCCGCCGCCGTGATCGCGGTGACCACCCGGTCGGTGCCGGAGACCCGGGACGAGGCCGCCACCGGCCGCTTCGACGTGCTCGGCGCCGTGCTCGCCGCCCTCGCGCTCGGCGCGATCACCTACGCGCTGACCGCGGCGGGCGAGGGCCTGTCCCCGGCGGTCTGGGTCAGCGGGGTGATCGGGGTGGTGCTCGGCGTCGCCTTCGTGGCCGTCGAGCGCCGGGCGCCCGAACCGATGCTGCCGCTCGGGCTGTTCTCCTCCCGGCTGTTCACCGCGGTGAACCTGGTCACCCTGTGCGTGTACGCGGCGTTCAGCGGCGTCTTCTTCCTGCTGGTGGTGCAGCTCCAGATCGTGTCCGGGTTCTCGCCGCTGGTCTCGGGCTTCGCCCTGGTGCCGATCACCGTGCTGATGCTGGCGCTGTCCGCGCGCGCCGGGCGCCTCGGCAAACGGATCGGCCCGCGCGTCCCGCTGACCGTCGGCCCCCTGCTGTGCGCCGCCGGGGTGCTGCTGATGCTGCGCATCGGCCCCGACTCCTCGTACTGGGTGGACGTGCTGCCCGCCGTCACGGTGATGGGCTGCGGGATGACGCTGCTGGTCGCGCCGCTGACGGCGACCGTGCTGGCCGCCGTCGAGGTCCGGCACGCCGGCATCGCCAGCGGGGTCAACAACGCCGCCGCCCGCGCGGCCGGCCTGCTCGCGGTGGCCGCCCTGCCGGCGCTGGCCGGGCTGAGCGGCGACGCCTACCGGGTGCCCGCCGCGGTCGACTCCGCCTTCCACACCGCGATGCTGATCTGCGCGGGCCTCCTGGTGGCCGGCGGGCTGATCGCCTCCGCGACCGTACGGGGCAATGTGCTCGCCCCCGAGGAGCAGCCGGTGGCCGAGCCGAACTGCGACTGGCCGTGCGGACCGACCGCCCCGCCGCTCGACCCCGGCCACGTCCCCACGACGCGCGAGGACCCCGCCACCGGTCCGGCGGCAGGGCCCTCGACTCTGAACTGACCGAGCGTCAAAGGATGTCGGCCGGCGCGTACTTGGCGGCCTCCGGGTAGGCGGCCGCGACGGCCTCCACCTGGCGGACGACCTCGGCGACCTGGGCACCGGCCGCGCCGGTGAAGGACAGCCGGTCGGCCAGCAGCGCGTCCAGCGCGGCCCGGTCCAGCGGGATCCGCTCGTCGGCGGCCAGCCGGTCCAGCAGCTCGTTCTCCCGGGCGCCCGCACGCATCGCCAGCGCGGAGGCGACGGCGTGCTCCTTGATGACCTCGTGCCCGGTCTCCCGGCCGACGCCCGCGCGCACCGCGCCCATCAGCACCTTCGTGGTGGCGAGGAACGGCAGGTAGCGGTCCAGCTCGGCCTCGATCACGGCGGGGAAGGCGCCGAACTCGTCGAGGACGGTCAGGAAGGTCTCCAGCAGGCCGTCGAAGGCGAAGAACGCGTCCGGCAGCGCGACCCGGCGCACCACCGAGCAGGAGACGTCGCCCTCGTTCCACTGGTCGCCGGCCAGCTCGCCGGTCATCGAGGCGTAGCCGCGCAGGATGACGGCCAGGCCGTTGACGCGCTCGCAGGAGCGGGTGTTCATCTTGTGGGGCATCGCGGAGGAGCCGACCTGGCCCTCCTTGAAGCCCTCCGTGACCAGCTCGTGGCCGGCCATCAGGCGGATGGTCTTGGCCAGGCTGGACGGCGCGGCGGCCAGCTGGACGAGGGCGGTGAGCACCTCGAAGTCCAGCGAGCGCGGGTAGACCTGGCCGACGCTGGTCAGCACGTTCTCGAAGCCGAGGTGCCCGGCGACCCGGCGCTCCAGCTCGGCCAGCTTGTCGGTGTCGCCGCCGAGCAGGTCCAGCATGTCCTGGGCGGTGCCGACCGGGCCCTTGATCCCGCGCAGCGGGTAGCGGGCGATCAGCTCCTCCAGGCGGCGGAAGGCGACCAGCAGCTCGTCGGTGATCGATGCGAACCGCTTGCCCAGGGTGGTGGCCTGCGCGGCCACGTTGTGCGAGCGGCCGGCCATGACCAGCTCGGAGTGCTGGGCGGACAGCTTGGCCAGACGCACCAGGACGGCCACCGTGCGGTCGCGCACGTGCTCCAGGGACTGGCGGATCTGGAGCTGCTCGACGTTCTCGGTCAGGTCCCGGGAGGTCATTCCCTTGTGGATCTGCTCGTGCCCGGCGAGGTCGCTGAACTCCTCGATCCGGGCCTTGACGTCGTGGCGGGTGACCCGCTCACGGGCGGCGATCGAGCCGAGGTCGACCTGGTCGATCACCCGCTCGTAGTCGGCGACGGCGGTGGCCGGCACCTCGACGCCGAGGTCCTGCTGGGCCTTCAGGACGGCGAGCCACAGGTGGCGCTCGAGGACCACCTTGTGCTCGGGGGACCACAGCTGGGCCAGGGTCGCCGAGGCGTACCGGGAGGCCAGGACATTGGGGATCTGGGGCTTCGCGCTCACGCTTCGCAAGAGTAACAGCCGAGGTCACGCCGAACGTCGGCGGCCGGGGTAGGCTGGGTCAATTGAGCGCCTTTCAGATGGCGCACCACAACCTTCTCACCGCAAGGATACCACACCGATGAGCGAACATCCAGCGGCCGCGGGAAACCCCGGCGACGCCCTCGCCGCGGCCCTGCGCACCGAGCAGGCCCGCCTCACCCGGCTCTACTCCCGGCTCGACACGGTGCGCGAACGGGCCCGCCGCATCGCCGACGGCGCCCACGACGGAGCCACCCCCGGCGGCACCCACCAGGCCCGGCTGGAACGCGAGGTGCGCGCCCGCGAGGCCGCCCGCCACGCGGCCCGGCTGGACGCGGTCGAACGCGGCCTGTGCTTCGGCCGCCTCGACGAGCGCGACGGCACCGTCCACTACATCGGCCGCACCGGCCTGACCGACGACGCGTACGAACCGCTGCTGCTCGACTGGCGCACCCCGGCCGCCCGCCCCTTCTACACCGCGACCCCCGCCCGTCCGGGCCCGGTCGTGCGCCGCCGCCACCTGCACACCCGGGGCCGCACCCTCGCCGGTCTGGACGACGAGGCGCTCGACCTCGCCGGGCTGGACGAGTCCGGCCGGCGCGGCCTGGTCGGCGAGGCCGCACTGCTCGCCGCCCTCGGCCGCGAGCGCACCGGCCGGATGGGCACCGCCGTCGCCACCATCCAGGCCGAGCAGGACCGGGTGATCCGCTCCCCGCTGCCCGGCGCCCTGGTGGTCCAGGGCGGCCCCGGCACCGGCAAGACGCTGGCCGCCCTGCACCGCGCCGCCTACCTGCTGTTCACCCACCGCGCCGCACTGGAGCGCCGGGGCGTGCTGGTGATCGGCCCCAACCCCGGCTTCCTGCGGTACATCGACCAAGTGCTGCCCGCCCTCGGCGAGACCGAGGTGGTGCTGCGCACCGTCGGCGAGCTCCTCCCCGGCGTCACCGCCACCCGCACCGACGCGCCCGCCACCGCCCTGGCCAAGGGCGGCCCCTGGATGGCCGGGGTGCTCCGCCGCGCCCTGGCCGCCCACCAGACGGCCCCCGACGACGGCCTGGACCTCGGCGACGGGCTGCGGGTCTCCGCCCGGGCCTGCGCCGAGGCCCGGGACGCCGCCCGCGGCCTGCGGCTGCCGCACAACCGGGCCCGCCGCTTCTACCTGAGCACCCTGCTCGACGCCCTCGCCATCGCCCAGGCACTCACCCTCGGCCGCCCGTACGACGACGAGGAGGCCCACTACGCCCCGCGCGAGCTGTGGGAACGGCCGGACGTCCGCGCCGCGCTCGACCCGCTCTGGCCCCGGCTCACCGCCCGGCAACTGATCGAACGACTGCTCACCGACCGGGAGTTGCTCACCGACACGGCCCCCGACCAGGCATCCGCCCTGCTCCGCCCGCCCGGCTCGGGCTGGACGGTCGAGGACGTCCCACTGCTCGACGAGGCCGCCGAACTCCTCGGCACGACAGGGGAATCCACCCCGACCGACGACGACCCGGACGAACTCGCCTTCGCCCAGGGCGTGCTGACCATCACCGGGCAGACCGACGACGCCCTGCTGGACTCCGCCGCCCTCGCCGAGCGCTTCCGTGACAACGGCCCGTACCGCTCCACCGCCGAACGCGCCGCCGCCGACCGCACCTGGGCGTACGGCCACGTCGTCGTGGACGAGGCGCAGGAGCTGTCCGCGATGGCCTGGCGCGCCGTCCTGCGGCGCGTCCCGACCAGCTCGCTCACCATCGTGGGAGACCTCGCCCAGACCGGATCGCCCGCCGGCGCCCGCAGTTGGGCCGACATGCTCGACCCGCACCTGCCCGGCCGCTGGCGCGAGGAACGGCTGACCGTCAACTACCGTACGCCGGAGCCCGTCATGGCCCTCGCCACCGCCGTGCTGCGCACCGCCCTGCCCGACCACCGGCCGCCCGGGTCCATCCGCCCGGGCACCGAGCGGCCCCGCGCCGTCCCCGTCCCGGACGGCGACTTCGCCGCGGCGCTCACCCGGCTGCCCGGCGGCCCGGGCACCCTGGGCGTGATCGCCCCGGCCACCCTGGCGGCCGAGCTGGACGCGCTCACCGTCGCGGACGCCAAGGGGCTGGAGTTCGACGCGGTGGTCGTCGTCGAGCCGGCCGGACTCGCCCCGCGCGACCTCTACGTCGCCCTGACCCGGACCACCCGCTCACTCACCCTGCTCCACCACCGGCCGCTGCCACCGGAACTCGCCGGGCTGCTCTGACCGGGACGGCGCGCGGGCGGCGCGGGCGGCGCGTTCTCTTCTGCGCGCGCTACTGCGCGCCGCCCGTACGGCCGGCCAGCACCGGCAGCACCTGGGCGCAGATGGAGTGCAGCGCGATCCGCTGCTCGTCGTCCATCGCCTCGAAGGCCTGGTGGGTCCGGGCCATCTCGCCGCGGATGCGGTTGAGGATCTCCCGGCCCTCGGCCGTGATCACCACGATCTTCACCCGGCGGTCCCCGGCCGCCGCCTCCCGGTTGGCCAGACCCAGCGACTCCAGCCGGTCCACGATCCCGGTGACGTTCGACGCGTCGCAGCCCAGCCGGCCGGCCAGCGCCCGCATCGGCACCGGCTCCTGCACCGCGCCCAGCGCCTTGGCCTGCGAGGAGGAGAGCCCGTGCCGGGCCGCGGCCGCCGCGAAGTCCTGGAAGTACGCGGCACCGACGGCGGCCAACGCCTCCATCAACTCGGCGTTGGTCGGTACGGTCGTCGTCGCTGTCGAACCCATGGGGCCAGCGTACGGCCAGGTGCTTCAGTATCTCAAGCTTTGACCAGGGCAACCGTCGACGAACCGCCCCGGCCCCCAGGTGTCAGAGCACCAGTTGGTCGAACAACCGCCGCAGCTCCGCCTCCGGATCCGCGGTCAGCCCGGTGTGCACGGACCCCGGCTGGACGATCGCACTGCGCGGCGCGGTCAGCCAGCGGAACCGCTGCCCGGGGCTGTCCCCCGCCGCCGGACCGGCCTGCGGCCCGCCGTGGCAGACCGCCTCGATCCCGTGCAGCGCCCGCCGCACGCCCTGGACGTCCGCCACCGGGTCCAGCGCCAGCAGCCGGGCCTGGTCCAGATGGGTACGGGCCGCCAGGTGCGAGCTCTGCCGGCAGTACAGCAGCACCCCGACGTTGACGCACTCGCCGCGCTCGACCCTCGGCACCGCGCGGATCACGGCGTACTCGTAGTCGTGCAGTTCGACGGTGGCCGGCAGCGCGGACAGCGCGGGCTCGGTCATGCGGGCACCTCCGGCAGCCAGTCGCGCGGACCGGCCAGTCGCTCGGTCAGCTGGGCACGGTACGCGGCGCGCACCTCGTCGGGCGAGTCGAAGCCGAACTCGTCCACCAGCCAGACCTCGGGGATCTGCGCCACCGCGCCCTCGATCGCCGCCTCGGCGAGCGGCGCGAGCGCCTTGTCGGCCGCCGCCAGGTCCGGCCGGGCCCGCAGCAGCGCGTGGTCGGAGGCGTCGTACGGACGGCGGACCCAGGACGCGGCGCCCGGCCAGTTGTGGTGGAAGATCAGGCTCGCGCCGTGGTCGATCAGCCGCAGCCCACCGGTGGCCACCAGCAGGTTGGGGTTGCGCCAGGAGCGGTCGACGTTGCCGATCAGCGCGTCGAACCAGAGCACCTGCCCGGCGAGCTCCGGCTCCACCTCGAAGCAGAGCGGGTCGAAGTTGAGCGCGCCGCTGACGAAGGCCATCCCGAGGTTGGTCCCGCCGCTGGCCCGCATCTGGTCCTGGACCTGGTGGTCCGGCTCGCTGCGCGCGAGCACCGGGTCCAGGTCGATCGTCACCAGCTCCGGCACCGGCAGCCCGAGCCGCCGGCCGAGTTCCCCGGCCAGCACCTCCGCGACCAACGCCTTGCGGCCCTGCGCCGCACCGACCCATTTCAGCGCGTACAGCCGCCGATCGTCGGCCTCGACCAGGCCCGGCATCGAGCCGCCTTCTCGCAGTGGCGTCACGTACCGGATCGCCGTCACCTCGGGTAGCACGGCCGACAGCCTATCGGTGTCACCGCCCCACCCGCTCCGACCCCACCGCCGCGCCGCCGCTCTCCCCCACCCGCCCCGCTGCTCCCCCACCGCCGCACCACCGCTCTCCCCCACCCCCACGGCCCCACCCCGGTGGCAGCCCCCGCTGCTCCGTGCGAGTGTGGCGGACAGTAATGGGGACCTTCACGGCAAAGGGATGAGCGATGGAACGACCTCGGATCCTGATCGTGGGCGGTGGCTTCGCCGGCCTGGAGTGCGCCCGCCGACTCGAACACAAGCTGTCACCGTCGGAGGCCGAGATCTCGCTGGTCACGCCGTTCAGCTACCAGCTCTACCTCCCCCTCCTCCCCCATGTCGCGGCCGGCGTCCTGACCCCGCAGTCCGTGGCCGTCTCCCTGCGCCGCTCGCTGCGCCGCACCCACATCGTCCCCGGCGGGGCCATCGGCGTGGACCCGGCCTCCAAGGTGTGCGTCGTCCGCAAGATCACCGACGAGGTGGTCGCGCAGAAGTACGACCACCTGGTGCTCTCCCCCGGCAGCGTCACCCGCACCTTCGACATCCCCGGCCTCACCGACTACGCCCGCGGCATGAAGACGCTCGCCGAGGCGGCCTACGTCCGCGACCACGTGATCGCCCAGCTCGACCTCGCCTCCGCCACCCTGGACCAGAAGGAGCGCGAGTCCCGGCTCCAGTTCGTGGTCGTCGGCGGCGGCTACGCGGGCACCGAGACGGCCGCCTGCCTCCAGCGCCTGACCACCGCCGCCGCCCACCGCTACCCGCGCCTGGACGCCCGGCAGATCAAGTGGCACCTGATCGACATCGCCCCGAAGCTGATGCCGGAGCTGGGCGATCCGCTCGGCGAGGCCGCCCTGGAGGTGCTGCGCGAGCGCGGCATCGAGGTGTCGCTGGGCGTCTCGGTGGCCGAGGTCGGCGCCGAGACCGTCAAGTTCACCGACGGCCGGGTGCTCCCCTGCCGCACCCTGATCTGGACCGCCGGCGTGGCCGCGAGCCCGCTGATCGGCACCCTGGACGCCGAGACGGTCCGCGGCCGGCTCGCCGTGACGGCGGAGATGCGGGTGCCGCAGTTCGAGGGCGTGTTCGCGATCGGCGACGCCGCCGCCGTCCCCGACCTCGCCAAGGGCGACGGCGCGGTCTGCCCGCCGACCGCCCAGCACGCCGCCCGCCAGGGCCGCGCGGTCGCGAACAACCTGATCGCCTCGCTCCACGGCCGCCCCCTGGAGCCGTACTACCACAAGGACTTGGGCCTGGTCGTCGACCTCGGCGGCAAGGACGCGGTCTCCAAGCCGCTCGGCGTGGAGCTGCGCGGGGTGCCCGCCCAGCTGGTGGCGCGCGGCTACCACCTGATGGCGATGCGGACCAACGCGGCCAAGTTCCGGGTGGGCGCCAACTGGCTGCTCAACGCGACCGCGGGCGACGACTTCGTCCGCACCGGCTTCCTCGCCCGCCAGCCCGCCCGCCTGCAGGACTTCGAGTACACCGACGCGTACCTGACGAAGGACCAGGTCCGCGCGCACGCCCAGTCGCTGCTCGCCAAGGGCTGAGCGACGGCCGTACGGCGCCCCCGCGGCCGAGGCTGCGGGGGCGCCGTGTCACAGGGGTCGGTGCGCCGTCGGGCGCGCGGTCACCGAGCGGTGAGGTACATCCCGCCCGCGTCCTGCCCGGCCGTGTTGCGGCACGCGTAGTCACCGCCCGGACGCGCCCACAGCAGCGTCAGGCAGCGCCCGACCGCCTGCTGGCCGTAGTAGTTGGGGTGCATCGACTCCTGCAGCACGCCCTGCGTGGAGTTGAGCCCGCCGTCCAGGAAGCGCGCCCACTCACTGGTGGTCGCGGACGGGCCGGTGCTCGCGGTCGGCTGCTTGGTGGCCGTCGAACAGACCTCGCGGCCCTGCAGCATGTCCGACAGGTCCAGGAACTGCGCGCCCTTGGCAGCGGCGACGCCCGCCAGCGCCCGGGAGATCTGCGGCACCATGGAGTCGCGGGCCCAGTCGGCGTCCCCGTCCCAGAACGGGCAGCCGCCGGTGTTGGAGCGGGTCCAGCCGCTCTCCGGGTAGCGCATCTCGGCGCTGCGCGGGATCGGCGACGGGTAGGACTGCAGCACCAGGCGGTAGTCCGACTGCGCGTAGCCGGCGTCGGCCATCACCGCGCGGACCTCGTCGACCGCCTTGCCGACCCCGGCCATCGCGGCGGGCATCCTGTCGTCGATCTGGGACTGCGCGGAGTAGTGGCAGTAGGAGTACCAGACCAGGTAGTCCTTCACGCAGGTGGAGATGACGTCCGAGAAGCCCAGGTCGTTGCCGCCGATCGACAGGGTGATCAGCTTGACGTTGTTCTGCCGTGCCACGGTGGCGAGTTGGTCGGCCTGCGGGGCCTCGCCCTTGAGCGACTGGCCGCCGTTGGAGGCGCGGAAGACGTTCGCGCTGACGGCTCCGGAGCAGGCCAGGTCGATCTCGTTCTGGGCCCCGGTCGAGGCGCTGAGCACCTCGGAGACGTCCGAGCGGTCGCATCCGCTCGCGGCGGTGGCGCCGTAGACCCGCGAGGCGTCGTACGCGCTGCCGGTCCAGGCCCGGTCGGTTCCGTTGCGGCTGCCGCTGGTGCCGGCCGAGTTGCCCTTCCAGCGGCCGGCCTCGCCGGAGATGTAGCTGTCGCCGAGCGTGACGCTGGCGGTGGGCCCGGACGGCACGGCGGCCGGTGCGGCGGAGGCCGGCGAGGCGACGGCCAGGCCCGCGACGACGAGCGGGAGCGCGAGGGCTGCGGCCAGCAGCCGCCGGCCGGGACGACGGGTACTGCGGGTGCTGCGGGTGTTGCGGGTCATGCTCGAACGGTTCTCGGGCACTGCGGAACTCCTGCGGCTCGATCCTCCCGAGGAATGGGGAACGGGAGGATGCCTGGGTGAGGGTGGGCCGCCGGCCGGTGGCGCGATGAAAGATGACATGCCCGCGCTCGCCACCGCTAGGCATCTGCGGGAGGTTTCCGCTTTTGTTACCGCCGGGTTCAGACCAGGCGGGCGGGCGACGACCGGATGCCGCCCGCGGTTCACGCCCACCACACCTGCCCCACCCGGCCCACGGCGCACCGGCCCACGGGCTCACACCAGCCGCGACCCGCCCCCGCCCGCCCCCAGCACCGCCGCCAGGTCCTCCGCCAGCTCCCGCGCCTGCGCCGCCTCCAGCCGCGCCGTGGTGAACCGCAGCCCGGGCGGCGACTGGATCCGGTACCGCGCGCCGGGCGCCGCGACCCAGCCACGCTGCACCAGGGCCGCCAGCACCGAGGTCTCGTCCGGCACCGGCACCCAGACGTTCAGCCCGCTCCGCCCGTGCGCCTCGATCCCACGGGCCGCCAGCTCGCCCAGCAGCGCGTCGCGCCGGGCCCGGTACGCGGCGGCCACCCGGTCCGCCGGCGCGGCGTCGCCGCGCCACAGCTCGGCGACGGTGCGCTGCAGCAGGTGGCTGACCCAGCCGGCGCCCAGCCGCATCCGGCCGGCCACCCGCCCGATCGTCTCCGCGTCGCCGACCGCCACCGAGACCCGCAGGTCCGGCCCGTACGCCTTGGCCGCCGAGCGCACCACCGCCCAGTTCCGGGTGCCGGGGCCGACCAGCGGGTGGTACGGCTGGTCGACCATGCCGTGCCCGTGGTCGTCCTCGATCAGCAGCACCCCGGGGTGCTCGGCCAGTACGGTCTTCAGCGCCTCGGCCCGCCGCGCGGTGAGCGCCGCTCCGGTCGGGTTCTGCGCCCGGCTGGTGACCACCACGGCCCGGACGCCCTCGGCCAGCGCGGCGGCCAGCGCCTCCGGCAGCGGGCCCTCGTCGTCCAGCCGGACGGGCACCTGCTTCAGGCCCAGCGCGGGCAGCAGGTCGAGCAGGCTGCCCCAGCCCGGGTCCTCGACGGCCACCGCGTCGCCGGGGCGCAGCCGGGCGCCGAGGATCCGTTCGATGGTGTCCAGCGAGCCGGAGGCGACGGCGATCGGGCCGCCGGGCAGGCCGTCGGCCTCGAAGGAGGCGCGGGCGAGCGCGAGCAGCTGCGGGTCGACGGCGGCGTGCCCGTACAGCACCGGGTCGGTGCGCGCGGCCTCGGCGGCGGCCGCGAGGGCCGGGGCGAGGTCGGGCAGCAGGGCCGGGTCGGGGTTGCCGGTGGACAGGTCGCGGGCGTGCGGCGGGACGGGGATGCGGATCTGGTCGCGCGGGGTGAGCGCGGGCCTGGGCAGGATGCGGCTGCCCTTGCGGCCGGCGGTCTCGATCACGCCGCGGTCGCGCAGCAGCCGGTAGGCCGCGGCGACGGTGTTGGGGTTGACGCCCAGTTCGGCGGCGAGGTCGCGCAGCGGGGGCAGGGCGGTTCCGGGGGCGAGTCGCCCGCTGCTCACGCCCTGCTCGATGTGGGCCGCGATTTCGCTGGCGCGTCGCCCCTTCAGCGGATAGTCTCCTAGCACAAAGCAAATTATGCACTAGTACGTAGAGGATGTCATGTCAGCCACCCCGGAAGGGTCGCCCAGCTACTCCCGCACCGCCAGGACCACCCCCACCCGCTACCGGGACCGGGCCACCTGGGAGCAGGAGGCGATCCACGCCATCCTCGACAGTGCCTACATCTGCCACCTCGGCTTCGTGGTCGACGGCGCCCCCGTGGTGCTGCCGACGATCTTCGCCCGGGTCGGCGGCCGGCTCTACGTCCACGGCTCCACCGGCAGCCGCCCGATGCGCAACGCCTCCGGCGAGCAGGGCATGCCGGTCTGCGTCACCGTCACCCAGGTCGACGCGCTGGTGCTGACCAAGTCCGCGTTCAACCACTCGGTGAACTTCCGCTCGGTGGTCGCCCACGGCACCGCGCACCAGGTCACCGACCCCGAGGAGCTGGACATCGCGCTCGCCGCCCTGGTCGACCACGCGATACCGGGGCGCTCCGCCGAGGTCCGTCCGGCCAACGCCAAGGAGCTCGCCGCGACCGCCGTCCTCCGGCTGGAGCTGGACGAGGTCTCGGCCAAGACCCGCGAGGACGGCGCCGACGACGACCCGGAGGACGCCGACCTGCCGTACTGGTCCGGCCTGATCCCGGTCACCGCGGTGCACGGCACCCCCGAGCCGCACCCCGGCACCACCGTCCCGCTCCCCGCGCACCTGCGCGGCTACCCCCGCTGACGGGAGGCGCACCCGTGCTGATCAGATCCTGGGACCGCGGCGACGAGGCCGAGTGGCGGGCCTGGCTCGCCGAGGGCCGCGACTTCGGCCTGCTCGCCGCCAACGGCGGCCCCGGCGAGGGCCCGGTGCTGGTCCCGACCCACTTCCTGCTGGACGTCGAACACGGCGAGATCCTGCTCCACCTCGCCGCGCCCAACCCGCTGCTGGCCGCCGTCCGGGCCGATCCGAAGGTCACCCTCGCGGTCACCGACGGCTACGCGTTCGCGCCGGGCCACTGGCGCGGCGCCCCGGGCACACCCACCAGCTACTACGCCTCGGTCCACTTCCACTGCACCGCCGAGGTGGTGGAGTCCGCGGCCGGCAAGGCGGAGATCCTCAACCGCCAGCTGGCGCACTTCCAGCCGGAGACGCCGGAGGTCCGGGTGGTGCCCGGCGAGGGCGAGTTGGCCCGGCAGCTGCCCGGGCTGCGCGCGCTCCGGCTGACCGTCGACGAGGTGCGGGCCAAGTTCAAGTACGACGACAAGAAGCCGGCCGAGGCACAGTACGCGATCGCCGACCGGCTCGCCGAGCGTGCCGGCGGCCCGGGGCGCGGCCGGGACCAGTACGCCGCCGCCCGCGCCCAGTTGCTCCGCCGTCACCGGCGGCGCACCGACGGACCGCGCACCGCACCGCAGGGCCCCGCCGGCCCCCTGGACAACGCCCCGCACTCCGACCTCCCGCGCACCAGCGGACGGCGCACCGACGGGCCGCACGCCACCGGCTGACCCCGGATCACCCGGTCGGCCGCCAACTCGGGCAGGTCGGCCGCCGCGCTGCTCGAATGTGAGACGAGCCCTGCCCACTCGGCGTCGGAGCGGGCCCGTCGACCCCCGGGAGCGCGCGTGTCCTCAGTCAACAGCCAACGGGCGGCCGGCGAGGCCCACCTCGGCCACGTGGTGTTCATCTCGGCGGCCGCCGCCATGGGCGGCTTCCTGTTCGGCTACGACAGCGCGGTGATCAACGGTGCCGTGACGGGCATCCAGAAGCACTTCGCGGTGGGCCACGGCACCACCGCCTTCGTGGTGGCCATCGCCCTGCTCGGCTCGGCCCTGGGGGCGGTGCTCGCCGGCCGGCTCGCCGACCACCTCGGCCGGGTCCGCACGATGCTGCTGGCCGCCGCACTGTTCGCGGCCAGCGGCATCGGCTCGATGTTCCCGCCGAACATCGAGACCCTCGCCGCCTGGCGCGTGGTCGGCGGCATCGCGATCGGCATCGCCTCGGTGATCGCCCCCACCTACATCGCCGAGGTCGCCCCGACCGCCTACCGCGGCCGGCTCGCCTCGTTCCAGCAGATGGCTATCGTGCTCGGCATCACCGTCTCCCAGCTCGCCAACTGGGCGCTCAACCAGGCCGCCGGCGGCGAGTCCACCAACCACCTCGGCGGCATCCAGGCCTGGCAGTGGATGCTCGGTGTCGAGGCCATCCCGGCCCTGGTGTACGGGCTGATGGCGCTCGCCATCCCGGAGTCGCCGCGCTTCCTGATCGCCGACCACCGCGAGGAGCAGGCCCGCAAGGTGCTGGCGGAGGTGGAGGGCGAGGGCGTGGACCTGGACGCCCGGGTGGCGGAGATCCGCTCGGTGCTGGAGTCCGCCCACAAGCCCCGGCTCAAGGACCTGCTCGGCGGCCGCTTCGGCCTGCTGCCGATCGTCTGGGTCGGCATCGGCGCCTCGGTGTTCCAGCAGTTCGTCGGCATCAACGTGATCTTCTACTACTCGTCCTTCCTGTGGCAGTCGGTCGGCATCAACGAGTCCAACTCGCTGCTGATCAGCCTCTCCACCTCGATCATCAACGTGATCGGCACGGTGATCGCGATGGCCCTGGTGGACCGGATCGGCCGCAAGCCGCTCGCCCTGGCCGGCTCGATCGGCATGGCGGCCGCGCTGGGCACCGCCGCCTGGGCGTTCTCCTACCGGGAGGGCACCGGCAGCACCGCCACCCTGGACAACACCCACGCCACCGTCGCCCTGATCGCGGCGCACGTCTTCGTGCTCTGCTTCGCCTTCTCCTGGGGCGTGGTGGTCTGGGTCCTGCTCGGCGAGATGTTCCCCAACCGGATCCGCGCGCTGGCGCTGTCCGTCGCCGCCTCGGCGCAGTGGATCGCCAACTGGGCGATCACCGTCAGCTTCCCGGACCTCGCCGACTGGAACCTCTCGGCGACGTACGTCATCTACGCGGCCTTCGCCCTGCTCTCCATCCCGTTCGTGGTCTTCTGCATCAAGGAGACCAAGGGCCGTGCCCTGGAGGAGATGGGCTGACCCGGCCCACCCCGCCGAACACCCGCCGCACGCGGCCCGACCCACCGAGAGGAAGCCATGCCTGACGAGGGCGGCTCCCGGCAGAACATCACCTTCCCGAGCAACGGCCGCACCGCGCACGGCTACCTGGCCCGCCCGCCGCAGGGGGTCGGGCCGGGCCTGGTGGTGGTGCAGGAGTGGTGGGGGCTCACCTCGCACATCGCCGACATGGCCGACCGCTTCGCCGCCGAGGGGTTCACCGTCCTGGCCCCCGACCTGTTCGGCGGCGCCACCACCCACGACGGCGCCGAGGCCGCCCGGTTCAAGCGCGAGCTCCCGGTCGACCGGGCGGTGGAGGACCTGGCCGGGGCCGTCGACCACCTGCTCGCCCTCGACGGCGTGGTCGGCGACGCGGTCGGCGTGGTCGGCTTCTGCATGGGCGGCGGCTTCGCCCTGCTGCTGGCCGCCCGGGCCGGCGACAAGGTGGCCGCCGTGGTCCCGTTCTACGGCCTGCCGCCCGATCCGGACTTCGACTACCGCGGACTGACCGCCCATGTGCTCGGCCACTTCGGCGAGTTGGACGGCTCGATCCCGATGGCCGCCGTGGACGAGGCGGCGATCCGGATCGGCGAGGCCACCGACGTCCGCCCGGAGATCCACTTCTACCCGGCCGGGCACGCCTTCATGAACGACGAGAACCTGATCGGCACCCACGACCCGCTCCAGGCCCGGATCGCCTGGCGCCGGACCCTCACCTTCCTCTGGGGCCACCTCGGCTGAGGGGGGCCACCTCGGCCGATGGGGCCGGCTCGGCCGAAACCCCACGCTCCGGGCCCTCCGGGCGGGTAAACCGGATGGACACCCGTACGGCCCCACGGCATAGTCTCCGGGTGCCGACCCCACTCCCGTCCCCGCGCCGCTTCGCCTGGGCGAGCCGCAACTTCCGCATCCAGACCGCCGCCACCGTGATCAGCGGCCTCGGCAACGCCGGCGCCCCCATCGCCACCGCCTTCGCCGTGCTCGGCACCGGCGGCACCACCACCGAGGTCGGCTACGTCACCGCCGCCCGGCTGGTGCCCACCGTGCTGCTCATGGTGGTCGGCGGCACCCTCGCCGACCGGCTGCCGCGCCACCTGATCATGGTCGCCGCCAATGTGTTCAGCGGGGTCTCCCAGGCGGTCCTGGCCGCCCTGGTGCTGACCGGGGAGGTCCGGCTCTGGCAGATGCTGGCGCTCTCCGCGGCTGGCGGGGCCGGCTACGCCCTCTACTCCCCCGCCTCCGGCGGCATGATCATGCAGGCCGTCCCGCAGGAGCACGCCGCCCGCGCCTTCGCGGTCTTCCGGATGGGCCTCAACGCCTCCCAGATCGGCGGCGCCGCCCTCGGCGGCGCCCTCACCGCCGCCGTCGGCCCCGGCTGGGTGCTCGCCCTGGACGCCCTGTGCTTCCTGGCCGCCGCCGCCCTCCGCTTCTTCCTGGAGCCGGAGCAGGGCCCCGCGTCCACCGGCACCAGCATGCTGCGCGATCTGCGCGAGGGCTGGCGGGAGTTCGCCTCCCGCCGCTGGCTCTGGGTGATCGTGCTCCAGTTCTCCGTGCTGGTCGCCTGCATCAACGCGGTGGAGTCGGTGTACGGGCCGACCGCCGCCAAGGAGCGGCTCGGCGGCGCGGGCGCCTGGGGCCTGGCGATGTCCGCCTACGGCGTCGGCCTGGTGGCCGCCGGCGTGCTGATGACCCGCTGGCGGCCCCGCCGGATCCTGCTGGTCGGCAACTGGGGGGTCTTCCTGTTCGGCGTGCCCGCCGTCGCCCTCGCCGCCGAGGTGCCGCTGCCGCTGCTGGTCGTCGCGATGTTCCTGTCCGGCGTCGGTGTCACCGTCTTCAGCGTCAACTGGATGGTCGCGCTCCAGCAGGAGATACCCGAGGAGATGTTCTCCCGGGTGTCCGCGTACGACGAACTCGGCTCCTACTCGCTGGCCCCGGTCGGCACGGCGCTGGCCGGCCCCGCCGCCGTGGCGCTCGGCCTGTCCGGCGCGCTCTGGGCGTGCGCCGTCGCCTGTCTGGTGCTCAGCGCGGTCGTCCTGCTGGACCCACAGGTCCGCCGGCTGAGCCGTCGGAGCACGTCGGACGCACCGGTGCCCGTCGGCGAGCCCGCGCCCACCCCGTGAGCGCCCCGTGCGCCCCGCGTGCGCCCGCCCGCGGGCAACCGGAGGTGTGCGAGGGTCGTCCGAACAGGCAGGAAACACCACCGCATCCGAGGGGCCACCGGTGCCGAAGCCACTGCTGTTCCTGGACGTCGACGGCGTCCTGAACCCGGTCTGCCCGCACCCGGACGCCGGGTTCGACGCCCACACCCTGTTCGGCTACACCGTCCTGCTGTCCGCCCGGCACGGCGCCTGGCTGCGCGAGCTCGCCGGAACGTACGACCTGGTCTGGGCCACCACCTGGGAGGAGCACGCCAACACCCACATCGCCCCCGCGATCGGCCTGGACCCGCTCCCCGTGGTCACCTTCACCGGCTACGTCCCGCAGCCCGGCGACCCGCGCGTCCCGCTGATGGAGCTGTTCTCCGCCGCCAAGTGGGCCCCGCTGCTGCGCTACGCCGACGGCCGGCCGTTCGCCTGGGTGGACGACGTCATCCCGCCGCGGCTGGTCCGCCGCTCCCAGTGGCGCCGGGACCGCCTGCTGCTGCCCGTCGACCCCGGCCAGGGCCTGGAACGCCGGCACGTCGACCGACTGCTCGCCCGTCCGCCGCGCGGCCAGGCGCTCTCGCTCAAGGGGTCGGAAGCCAGCTGACGTGCCCGGCCAGCAGGGCGTACCCGACGAAGGCCACGGTGTCGATCAGCGCGTGCGCCGCCACCAGCGGCATCACCCGCCCCCAGCGCCGGTACAGCAGGCAGAACACCACGCCCATCACCATGTTGCCGATCAGCCCGCCGACCCCCTGGTACAGGTGGTACGAGCCGCGCAGCACCGAACTCGCCACCACCGCGGCGGGCCACGACCACCCCAACTGCCCCACCCGGCGCAGCAGGTAGCCGAGGACGACGACCTCCTCCAGGATGGCGTTCTGCCAGGCCGACAGCACCAGCACCGGTACCCGCCACCACACGTCCGGCAGCCCGGACGGCGCCACCGTGAGGTTGTACCCGGCCGCCTGCGAGGCCAGGTAGAGCGCCAGCCCCGACCCGCCGATCGCGGCCGCGACGGCGGCGCCCCGCCCCAGGTCGCGCAGCTTCTGCCCGAGGTCGAAGCCCAGCACCCGCAGCGTGACGCCCTCGCGCACCAGCAGGTAGCCGACCAGCACCACCGGCATCAGCCCGCGGCCGATGTAGTACAGCTGCCAGACGAGGTCCAGCCAGGGCCGCCCGGGCGCCCGCGAGCCGTTCAGCGTGGCGACCTGCTGGCCGAGCTTGAGCGGTTCGGTGAGCGAGCCGGTGAAGCTGATCAGCGCGCTGATCCCGCTGGCCCCGAGGGAGAGGCCGAGGACGATCAGCAGTTCCGCGCCGAACAGCCGACGGGTGGGCTTCGCGGTCTCCGGCGCGGTCGGGACGGTGGTCACGGGGGCTCCAGCGGAGGGGCGGTCGCTCCGGCCGTCGGCCGACCGCCGGAGCGATCATCCTGACACAGCCGCCGGGACGCCCCGGCGGGGAGGCGGGTTCCGGGGGTCAGCCCACCGGCCAGGTGTGCACCGGCTCCCCGCCGCGCATGTGTTCGGCGTAGCGCCTGGTCATCGCCGCGAGCGCGGCCGGCCGGTCCATCCCGTACTGCTCGCGCAGCCGGTGGAAGGTCGCGACCTGCCAGGACGCGCCGTTGGCGCGGCGCAGGCAGCGCTGCTCGATGATGCCCAGGTAGCGGTCCCGGTCGGCGGGCTCCACGCCCCACTCGTCGAGGCCCTGGTGGGCCATCGGCAGCAGCTCGTTCAGCACCAGGTCGACGGCGGACACGGTCTGCAGCCCGCCGCCGCGCCCGGCCCGCCCGGAGCGCGGCCACTGGAACACCGCGTCGATGCCGTACCGGGCGCCCTGCTGGAAGTTCTCGTCCGCCCGTTCGAACGGGAGCCGGGTCCAGATCGGCCGGGGCTGCTCGGCGAGCACCCGCACCAGCCCGTAGTAGAAGGCGGCGTTGGCCAGGGTGTCGGCCACCGTGGGCCCGGCCGGCAGGGCCCGGTTCTCCACCCGCAGGTGCGCCACCCCGCCCGCGATGTCGTAGACCGGGCGGTTCCAGCGGTAGATGGTGCCGTTGTGCAGCCGCATCTCGGCGAGCCTGGGCGCGCCGCCGGAGGCCAGCACCTTCAGCGGGTCCTCGTCGTCGCAGATCGGCAGCAGCGCGGGGAAGTACCGCAGGTTCTCCTCGAACAGGTCGTACGCCGAGTCCACCCAGCGCTCGCCGAACCAGGTGATGGGGCGCACGCCCTGCGCCTTGAGCTCCGCCGTCCGGGTGTCACAGGCCTGCTGGAAGAGCACCGGACGGGTCTCCCGCCACAGCTCCCGCCCGAACAGGAACGGCGAGTTGGCGCCGAGCGCGAGCTGCGGCCCGCAGATCGCCTGGGCCGCGTTCCACACCGAGGAGAACCGCTCCGGGGTCACCTGGAGGTGCAGCTGGAGCGAGGTGGCGGCGGCCTCGGCCACCATGGTGATCGACTCCAGCTGGAGGCGCTCGACCCCCTCGATGTCCAGGGCGATGTCCTCGCCGCGGGCGGCCAGGATCTGGTCGCTGAGCAGGCTGTACCGCTGGTTGTGGCTCATCGCGTCGAGCCCGGTGTGGGCGTGTTCCAGGGTCGGCAGGATGCCCACCATGACGATCCGGGCGCCCGCCTCGGCCGCCCGCCGGTCGGCGTAGCGCAGCCCGGTGTCGATCTCCTCGCGCAGTTCCTCGAAGACGTGCCCGCAGAGCCGGTGCGGCGTGATGTTGACCTCGATGTTGAAGCGGCCCAGTTCGGTCTGGAAGTCGCTGGAGCCGATCGCGCTGAGCACCTGCGCGTTGTTCATGGCCGGCAGGCCCTGCTCGTCGGCCAGGTTGAGCTCGATCTCCAGGCCCATCACCGCCCGCGGCCGGTCGAAGCGGTCCTCGCGGAGCATCCGTCCGAGCGCTTCGAGACACGCGTGGAGCTTGCGCCGGTACAGGTGTCGGTCCGCCAGTTCCGCGCGAGTCGCCACGACCTTCTCGCCCACGGTCCCCTCCTCCAGAGCCACCCCGTCGAGCACCCGGTCGACCGACCGTGCAACCATCATGCCCACCTCGAAGATCGATACCCGAATGCGCCTACTGGCTTGCATTGCAAGGCATCTGACGGAAAATCAGACGAACTGTAGACTTGCCCGGCGCCACAGCCTGTGATAAACAGATCACCCTGTGCATCTGTTCGAATTGGTACAGCGCTCCGGCCGGTCCGCCTCGCCCCGAAGGCCCTCGTCGACGGCGGCGACCGCGCCGGCACCGCGATCCTGCACAACCGGACACTGCCGGGCCCCGTCACCGAAGACGCGTCGCCCGCCACGCCGGTATGCCGCACTCGCACGCCGATCTCGCTTGGAGAGGCGGACCCCGCCATGACTCTGCAACCCCCCCAGCCCCCGCCGAGCGCACTGCGCGCGGTCCTGGGCGCGCTCGACTCGGAGACCGCGCTGCGCCAGCCCGCCGCCGCAGCACTGCGTCATCCGACCGGCCCGCTGCTCCCCGCCCACCCCCTCGCGGTGCACGTCCTGACCGGCGGGCGCCCGGAGCTCCCGGCCGCCCGCCGCACCGGCTGGCGCTTCCTGATCAAGGACGGCGCCGAGGTGGCCGCCGCCGCCGAGGTGGTGCAGAGCGCCGAGGGCCACACCTTCTCCCACTTCACCGCGGGCCCCTACCTCGACTCGACGGTCCGGGCGCTGCGCGAGGCCTGGCAGCTCGCCCAGACCTCCCGGACCCGCCAACAGCCGCGGCTGCTGACCTTCCCCGGCCAGTACGCCACGGCGCTGTGGCTGCACAGCCCCGACGGCGACCCGGCCGCCGACCTGCTGATCCCGCTGGCCCCGGCCCCGCTCGGCGTCACCGCGCACCGCGCGTGCCCGGCCGCCGAACTGCTGCCGCTGCTCGCCCGCGCCCCGCTCGCCAGGCCGCTGCTGCTCGGCTCCTCCTGACCCACCGACGCCCCCTCGGGCCGCCGGGCCCCCCCGGCCGGGGGCGCGGGGGCGTAAGCGACCGCGCCCACGGCGCCCCGCGGGGCCCGGCACAGGCGGGCCACCCGCCCCCGCGGCTCCTCACCCGAACGGCGACCACCCGTCCGGGCCATCCGGCATGGCCTCATCGGGCCATGCCCCGACTCACCCACTGGTGCGCCTTTTCCCGTCGGCCCCACCTGAACGGGTGATCTCTACCCGGGAGTTGTGGCGCATGTCACGAAATCCCTGCGCGCGGGTCCCGGGATGCCGACACTGGGAACCAGCGTGGAAGGACCCCCTGTCCTACCCACTTGAACGCCGGTCCACACTTGGCCGGCGTGCGGACAGGATCCGACCACCGCGGCGGTTCCGGACGGCACGGCCTCCGGCGACCGCACCACGGGGAGGATCGCAGAGCGAAGCGAGGGTACGCGTATGTGCCAGCACCGTCCTGAGTGCCCATCGGCCGAGTCCGAGGACCGCGAGGCGGCCGCGTCGGTGGCCCGCCATCCGGAGCAGGGCTGGAGCCTGCTCTGCAACGGCGTCGTCCTGTTCGAGGACACCGGAGAGCTGCTGCCCGACGGCCGGGTGATCGCCCCGCGCCGCCCCGTCGCCCACGCGGCCTGACCACCCGTCCGGCCGTACGGCGGGGGCAGCCGCCGACTCGACGGCACCACGGGCAGGGCCCCGGCGGAAACTCCGCCGGGGCCCTGTCGCGCGGGTCGGACCTCCGAGGGCCCGGTCCGGTCAGACGCCGTACTCGTCCAGCGGCGGGCAGGAGCAGACCAGGTTGCGGTCGCCGTAGGCGCCGTCGATCCGGCTCACCGGCGGCCAGTACTTGTCCGCCGGGTTCACGCCGGCCGGGAAGACCGCCTCCTGCCGCGAGTAGCCGTGCGCCCAGTCGCCGGCCAGCGTGGCGGCGGTGTGCGGGGCGTTGCGCAGCGGGTTGTCGTCGGCCGCCCACTCGCCCGAGCCGACCTTGTCGATCTCGGCCCGGATGGTGATCATCGCGTCGCAGAACCGGTCGATCTCGTACAGGTCCTCGGACTCGGTCGGCTCGATCATCAGCGTGCCGGCCACCGGGAAGGACATCGTCGGCGCGTGGAAGCCGTAGTCGATCAGGCGCTTGGCGATGTCGTCCACCGTCACGCCCGTCTCCTTGGTCAGCGGGCGCAGGTCGATGATGCACTCGTGCGCGACCAGCCCGCCCGGGCCGGTGTAGAGCACCGGGAAGTGCGGCGCCAGGCGCTTGGCGATGTAGTTGGCGTTCAGCACCGCGACCTGGGTCGCGCGCTTGAGGCCCTCGCCGCCCATCAGCCGGACGTACGCCCAGGAGATCGGCAGGATGGCCGCCGAGCCCCACGGCGCGGCCGAGATCGGGCCCACGCCGGTGGCCGGGCCGGCCTCCGCCTGCAGCGGGTGGTTCGGCAGGTACGGCGCCAGGTGGGCGCGCACCGCGACCGGGCCGACGCCCGGGCCGCCGCCGCCGTGCGGGATGCAGAAGGTCTTGTGCAGGTTCAGGTGGGAGACGTCCGCGCCGAACTTGCCCGGCTTGGCGAGGCCGACCAGGGCGTTCAGGTTGGCGCCGTCCACGTACACCTGGCCGCCGGCCTCGTGCACCAGGGCGCAGATGTCGGTGATCTGGGTCTCGTACACGCCGTGGGTGGACGGGTAGGTGACCATCAGCACCGACAGGTTGTCGCGGTGCTGCTCGATCTTGGCCTTCAGGTCCTCGACGTCCACGTCGCCGTCGACCAGGGTCTTCACCACGACCACCCGCATGCCGGCCATCACGGCGGAGGCCGCGTTGGTGCCGTGCGCGGAGGACGGGATCAGGCAGACGTCGCGCTGGGTGTCACCGTTGGCGTGGTGGTAGGCGCGGACGGCCAGCAGGCCGGCCAGCTCGCCCTGCGAGCCGGCGTTCGGCTGGATCGAGACGGCGTCGTAGCCGGTCACCTCGACCAGCTGCTGCTCCAGCTGGCGGATCAGGGTGAGGTAGCCCTGGGCCTGGTCGATCGGCGCGAAGGGGTGCAGCTGGCCGAACTCCGGCCAGGTCACCGCCTCCATCTCGGTGGTCGCGTTGAGCTTCATGGTGCAGGAGCCCAGCGGGATCATGCCGCGGTCCAGCGCGTAGTCCCGGTCCGACAGGCGGCGCAGGTAGCGCAGCATGGCGGTCTCCGAGCGGTGGCTGTGGAAGACCGGGTGGGTCAGGTACTCGTCCTCGCGCAGCAGCGCGGCGGGCAGCGCGTCGGCGGTCTCGGGGACCTCGACCGGCTCGACGCCGAACGCGGCCCAGACGCCGGCCAGGTGCTCGCGGGTGGTGGTCTCGTCGGTGGAGACGGAGATCCGGTCCGCGCCGTCCTGGAACAGGTTGATGCCGTTGGCACGGGCGGCGGCGGCGATCTCGGCGGCGCGGCCCGGGACGACGGCGGTGACGGTGTCGAAGAACTCGCCGTGCAGCAGCTCGACGCCGCCGGCCCGCAGGCCCTCGGCGAGGGCGGCGGCGTAGCGGTGGGTGCGGCGGGCGATGTCGGCCAGGCCGTCGGGGCCGTGGTAGACGGCGTACATCGAGGCCATCACGGCGAGCAGCACCTGGGCGGTGCAGATGTTGCTGGTGGCCTTCTCGCGGCGGATGTGCTGCTCGCGGGTCTGCAGCGCCAGGCGGTAGGCGCGGTTGCCGTCGACGTCGACGGAGACGCCGACCAGGCGGCCGGGCAGCGAGCGGGCGTACTCGGCGCGCACCGACAGGTAGCCGGCGTGCGGGCCGCCGAAGCCCATCGGCACGCCGAAGCGCTGCGAGGTGCCGCAGGCGATGTCGGCGCCCAGCGAGCCCGGGGACTTGAGCAGGGTCAGCGCGAGCAGGTCGGCGGCGACGGCGACGATCGCGCCCAGGCCGTGCGCCTGCTCGATCACCGGGGTGAGGTCGCGGACCACGCCGGTGGCACCCGGGTACTGGAGCAGCACGCCGAAGACGCCGCGCTCGGCGATCTCGGCCGGGATGCCCTCGGACAGGTCGGCGACGACGACCTCGACGCCGGTCGGCACGGCGCGGGTGTTGATCACCGCGACGGTCTGCGGCAGGGTCTCGGCGTCGACCAGGAAGACGCCGCCCTTGACCTTGGTGACCCGGCGGGCCAGCGCCATCGCCTCGGCGGCCGCGGTGCCCTCGTCCAGCAGGGAGGAGCCGGAGGTCGGCAGGCCGGTCAGGTCGGAGACCAGGGTCTGGAAGTTCAGCAGCGCCTCCAGGCGCCCCTGCGAGATCTCCGGCTGGTACGGGGTGTAGGCGGTGTACCAGGCCGGGTTCTCCATGACGTTGCGCAGGATCACCGGCGGGGTGAAGGTGCCGTAGTAGCCCAGGCCGATCATCGGCTGGAGCACCTGGTTGCGGCCGGCCAGCTCGCGCAGTTCGGCGAGGACCTGGGCCTCGGACCGGCCCGCGGGCAGGTCCAGGGCGGTGATGGAGCGGATCGCCTCGGGCACCGCGGTCCCGGCGAGCTCGTCCAGCGAGCCGTAGCCGACGGACGCCAGCATCTTCTCCTGCGCGGCGGCGTCGGGGCCGATGTGGCGGTTCTCGAAGGGGCTGGCCAGCTCAAGCTCGGTGAGGGTCGAGGCGCCGGTGAGGCGTCCCGCGTTCGGCTGGGCGTTCATGGTGGTCGAGGCCTCCTGGTCACGGACCGGCGGGGGTACGCACGCCGGCCGGCTCCACCGCTGCGGGCAGCGGACGAGCCTGGGCGCGCGGACCCGACAGGCCTCCCCCTCTGTCATCGGGACCTGAGAGCTTCACCCGCACGGAGCGCTGTGGGCGCTCCGCCGGCTTGCACCGTCGGTGAGGGTGGTGATCGCCGGCTTCCGTGCCGACGCTCCTGCCCTGCTTTCCAGAGTGACCTACCCCACACGGTACGGATGCCTGAGAGATTCCGGGGAGGAGTTGCTCCTTCGGCGCTCCGACCAGCGGTTTTCGTGATCGGAGACTCTCCCGAGCGGGCTCTGCGGTCGCCGCCCAGGGTACCAGCGGGAGGCCCCCCGATCACGGGTGTGTCTGGTCACTGGAGGTCTACGCGCGTCCCCCGGACGGTCCAGCGCCGCCCCCGGACGGCGCACCCGGGGTCGCGCTCGTCCGATTCATGGCTTTTGGTGTGAAGTGGCGGACGGAATCGGGTGCTCCGGCCGCCTTCCTGCGGGAGTTCCGCAGGTTCAGCGCGCGGGAGGAAAGAAGTGCAGACGGACATCGACCCCCGGGACCTCATCGGCCACAAAGCCGTCGACCGCAACGGAGACAAGATCGGCACGGTCGACGAGGTCTACCTGGACGACGCCACCGGCCGGCCCGAGTGGGCCGCGGTCCGGACCGGCATCTTCGGCCGGGACGCCTTCGTCCCGCTGACCACGAGCGAGTTCGCCGGCGACGAGCTCCGGGTGCCGTACGACAAGTCGCTGGTGAAGGAGTCGCCGGACTTCGGCGTCGGCCAGCACCTGTCCCCCGCCCAGGAACTCCAGCTCTACCGCTACTACGGGCTCGACACCCCGATGGACAGCCGCCCGAACGGCGAGAACGGGAGCCGGCCCAGGCAGCCCGACCTCGACTTCGGCACCACGGCGGCGGCCGCCGCCACGACGACCGCGGCGGCCCCGGCCAAGTCGCTCACCTTCCACACCCCCGAGCGGTCACCCGAGCACTCCCCCGAACCCCCACCGGCCAGGACCCCCGCTGCCGCGGCCCCCGCTGCCGCCGACACCACCAGGAGCGCCCCGGAGGCCGACATGCGGACCCTCAGCACCCCCGCGGCCCCCACGGCCTCCCCGCCGGCCGAGCCCGGCTTCGCCGCACCCGCCGCCACCACCGCCTCCACCGCTCCTGCCGTGGAGCCGAAGCCGCAGCCCGCCGCCACGCCCGTCCCCACGCTCGCCCCGATGGCCACCACCACCGCGGCCGCGACCGTCACCGCCGCCGCGAACGCCGACGCCTCCTCGTCCGCCCCCAGCAGCCCGGTCGAGGTCACCTGCCGCGAGGAGCGACTGGAGATCACCACCGAGTGGCACACCCTCGGCACCGCGAAGCTGCGCAAGTACGTGACGACCGAACAGGTGGAGCGCCGCATCCCGGTGGTCCGCGAGCGCGTCCGGGTCGAGCGGACGCCGATCAGCGACGCCGAACGCGCCACGCTCACCGAGAAGGAGATCTCCGAGGCCGTCGAGGAGGTGACCCTCCGCGAGGAACGCGCGGTGGTGCGCAAGTACCTCGCCCCCGTCGAGCGGGTCCGCCTGATCGTCGAGCGGTACACGACCGAGGAGGTGGTCCGGGAGGAACTCCGCCGCGAGAACGTCGAGATCCACGACGCCACCGCCACCCGGCCCACCGCCTCGGCCACCCCCGCCCCTTCCTCCGCCCCGCCCTCCAGCGCGTCCCCCGACGTGGCCCGTGACATGGCCCACGAGGCGCCCCGGCCGGCCGGCCTGCGGCCGCTCGTCTGACCGCGGGGGCAACGCCCCGCGACCAGGGCCCCGGACACCGTCCGGGGCCC
>NZ_JBSHBN010000042.1:36766-59236 GCF_053612025.1 Kitasatospora sp. NPDC054768 | reverse complement strand
GCCTCGGGCCCGCGCCGGCCGCCCGCCGCCTCGCCTACCGGCCCCGCCCGCCCCGCCCCGGACGTGCGGTGCCCATCGGTCACGTCCCGCTACGCGCCCCCGGGGCGCCCGGCTACCGGGCCCGGAGCGGGTGCTCGCCCGCCCACCAGTTGCCGGGGGCCTCGGGGTCGCGGCTGGTCCAGTACTCCACGATCGCGCCGACGAACTCCTCGCGGGACAGCACGCCGTCGCCGTTGCGGTCCAGGTGGCGGAAGGCGGCGTCGGCCCGGTCGCGGCCGAGGCGGGGGACGTGGCCGTGGTGGAAGGCGTAGAACTCCTCGGGGTCGACCGTCCCGTCGGCGTCGGCGTCGGCGATGGACAGGAAGACCTCGGCGAGCCGGCCGACCGTCGCGGCGGCGGCCCGCGGGTCGTCGGCCAGGGTCAGGGTGGAGGCGATGAAGTCGTCGCGGCCGATCTCGTCCGCGCCGCCGGCGTGGGGCTGGTGGAGGTCGCGCCAGATGGTGACGTAGGCGTCGATGATCGCCTGTTCGGCGGCGGAGCCGGGCTCGTGCCCGAGCGCGCGGGCGGAGGCCCGGCCGCACAGGACGTGGTCGTGTTCGGTGAGACGGCCGTCGCCATCGGCGTCGAGGTGGTCGAAGCCGAGGGCGATCTTCGTGGTCAGCAGGTCGTCGTTCACGGGAGCCTCTCTCCGGTGCCGGTGCCGGTGCCGGTGCCGGTGCCGGGGGCGGTGCCGGGGGCGGGGGCGGGGGCGGGCGGTCGTGATCAGCATCGCGCAGCCGGCCCGCGGATCGCCGCAGCGGCACGGGCCCGTGGCCCGGTCCGCGGCGGGTCTCCGGCCCGGTCCGCGGCGGCTTTCAGGCGGCCGGCGGCGGACGCATTCGGCAACCGGCCGGGCACGGAGGGGAGTTGAGTACGGGTGCGGATTGCGGGGCCGGGTGCGGGCGGGACAGGGTGTGGGGCGCAGACGCGTGTGCGACCCGAGAGGATCCTCTGCTGGTGAAGAAGCTGCTGAAGGACGTGGCCACGAGCCTCGTCCACCTCGTCGTCATGCTGGTGAACCCGGTCCTCAACGGTGTGCAGTCGCTGCGGGCGGTGCACTGGCCCACCGAGCGGCGCAAGCTGAAGCTGGTCGACTCGCCGGCGGCGCGGGCGGCCCGGGCGGCGGAGCGGGAGCGGATCCGGGGGCTGGTCGAGGCGCTGGGGGCGGTGGAGGGGGTCGAGCACGTGCTGACCCAGGTCCTGGACCAGTCCACCCGCCCGTCCTCCTACGGCCTGGACCACCCCCGGGACACCCTGCTGGTCTGCCGGATCTACGCCCGCGCCTACTTCGTCGTCCGGGAGGACGCCGGGGACGTCCTCGGCGTCCTCGACGTCCTGCGGCGGATCGAGGCGGCGGACGTGGCCCCGTGGCAGGCCCACGGCCAGGGGTCGGACCCGGCCGGCAGCCTCGACCACGCGCTGCGCTGGCACCGCGACGGCGGAATCGACGCCGACGGCCGGCGGATGCACTCCCCCTGCCTGTCCAGCCCCGGCGCGACGCTGACCTGGGACCGGGACGGCATCCCCCACCGGGACCCGATCCCGGCGGGCCCGTACATCAACCGGCTCTTCGTGTTCGAGCAGACGCCGGCGGACGTGGACGCGGCGCAGTTGCTGAGCGAGGTCCGCGCGGACGGGCGGGGCGTGGTCCTGGAGCTGGCCTTCGGTGCGAACTGGGTCGGCTACTGCCAGTACCACACGGTGGCGCGCGGCGGTTTCCTGGGACGCGGGCGGCTCTGAGCCGGGGCTCCGGGGGGGCAAGGGCTCTTCGGGCGGCGCCCGGAGCGGCCGGGAAGGCCGTCCGGGCGCACCTCACCCGTTCAGCCGCGGCTCAGCACTGGGGGCGGCGGCCGTGGTTGGCCCCGCGCCTGGCCCTGGCCTTCTTCTTGCGGCGGCGCTTCGACGACATGGCCACTCCTCTCGCAACCGGGACACCCCCCCGGGCTACCACCGTTCCACACCCGGGCGGGCCCGGCCCGTCGAGCGGCCCGGACCCGTCGGGCGGCGGCGTGCGGGACTCAGGCGCCGTCGCCCGCCAGGGCCGCCCGCCAGGCCGGGCTGTCCACGTAGTGGTTGTCGAAGCGCTCCGCCGAGGCGGCGATCGCGCCCGGGTCGCTCTCGCCGCGCATGACGCTGCCCAGCAGGCGCAGGTAGTCGAAGCGGTCCATGCCGGGGGTGAACACGCACAGCACGTCGGCCTCGGCGCCGGGGGCGGCGGCGAAGGCGTGCGGGGTGTGCGGGGGCACGGCGAGGAAGTCGCCCGCGCCCAGCACGGAGACCTCCTCGCCGACCAGCACCCGCAGCGAACCGCTGATCACGAAGAACAACTCCCAGGCCCGGGTGTGGAAGTGGGCGGGTGCTCCGGGGGCGCCGGCGGCGAAGGTGGAGCGGTAGACGGTGAAGCCGCCCTCCTCCGGGGCCGAGTCGGCCAGCAGGGTCATGGTGGAGCTCGGGTCGGTGCAGGTCTCGGCCTCGGCGCAGCGGGTCAGGACGGGGGCGGTGGTGTTCTTCGTCGTCGTCATGTGACCAGCCTATGGGTGGAAAGACCGCCGATCAGGTGGCAATCGGCGATCGTTTCCATGGGTCAATTCCCTCCTGCGACCGGGCCCGTGCCGTCCTGCCGGGGGCGGTCGGTCGGGGGCGGTCGGCCGGGGGCGGTCGGCCGGGGGCGGTCAGTCGGGGAGGTTGCCGTTGCCGCCCAGGTTCGCCACCATGCGGCGCAGCACGTTGATCGTGGTCACGAACTCGTCGGTGTCGATTCCCTGGTGGGCGCGTTCGCTGATCCTCAGGTTGCGTTCGCGGGCGCGCAGGCGGCCGGCCTCGCCCTGCTCGGTGAGGGTGAGGGCGCCGTCGGCGTCCTCGGTCAGCCAGCCGCGGGCGATCAGGTCGTCGTAGACGGTGTCGAAGGCGGTGTCCTGGTCGTCGTAGGGGGTGAGCCGCTCGGTCAGGGTCGTGCGGGTCCATCCGCCGGGGCGGCCGGCCGCGTGGTTGAGCGTCCACCAGTGGGGCTGGGTGAGGCCTTCCACCGCCAGTTGTTCGCGCAGGCCCTCCACCACCAGGCGGCGGAAGACCTCGCCGGTCCATGCCCCGATGGGCTGGGCGGCGATGATGTGCGGTTCGTAGGTCTTGATCGTCATGTCCGGTGCTCCTTCGGCCGATCGACGATCGACTGATCGTCAGGACGCGACCGACCGTAGGACCTCAAGCCGACTTGAGGTCAAGGCGGATCGGCGGGCCGGATCCCCGGTGGTGGCCAACTCCCTTCTAGGCTGGCCGACATGAAGACCGCACCGGCCCTCGCCACCGCCCTCGCCCTGTCCGCGGCCACCGTGCTCACCGCAGCCGTCCCCGCCTCCTCCGCCTCCTCCGCGCCCTCGGCGCCCTTCGCCTCCTCCGCCTTCTCCGCCTTCTCCGCCTCCTCGGCCGGCACCGATCAGCTGGAGCCCTACCGCCGCCAGCCACTCGCCTGGGCCGCGTGCCAGGAGCCGCAGTTGGCCGCCGCCGGCGCCGAATGCGCCTCCCTGACCGTTCCGTTGGACTACCGCGAGCCGCGGGGCCGCACCCTGTCCCTGGCCGTCTCCCGGATCAGGTCCGCGGACCCGGCCAAGCGCCGGGGCGTCCTGCAGACCAACCCCGGCGGCCCCGGCGATCGCGGGCTGGACATGCCGGTCGCGCTGCGGGAGCAGCTGGCCCCCGGGACGGCGGCGGCCTACGACATCGTCGGCATGGACCCGCGCGGGGTCGGCGCCGGCGGCCCGGACTGCGGCCTGACCCGCGGCACGTGGCTGCGCTCGGCCGGCACCGGCCGGGCGGGCTTCGAGCAGGCCTGGCGCCTGGCCAAGGCCGACGCGGACGCCTGCTGGAACAAGCACCCCGATCTGCTGCCCCACCTGACCACCCGCAACACCGCCCGGGACGTCGACGTGCTGCGCGCGGCGCTGGGCGAGCAGCGGACCTCCTTCTTCGGGCAGTCCTACGGCGCGATGCTGGGCGCGGTGTACGCGCAGCTGTTCCCGCAGCGCGTCGACCGGCTGGTGCTGGACAGTGCCCTGGACCCGGCGCGGTACGGCATGGGGGCGTTCCAGGACATGGCCGGCGCCAACGAGCGTGCCCTGGACGACTTCGCCGCCTGGGCCGCGCCGCAGGACGGCGCCTACCACCTGGGCGCCACCCCGGCGGCGGTGCGGGCCACCGTCGAGCAGTTGGCGCGCCGGGCCGAGGCGGCGCCGATCGCCGTCGACGGCTTCCGGCTCGACGGGGCCCTGCTGCCGGTGCTGCTCGCGGTCTGCCTGAGCGACGACCGCGACGGCGCCCTGTGCGCGGACGTGCTGCGGCAGTTGCTGGACGCCGCCGACGGCCGGCCGGTCCAGGCGGGCCCGGCCCTGCACCAGCTGCTGACCATGCTCCTCGCCCCGGGCCCGGAGGCCGGCGCCGGCCTGTCGTCCGCCCTCGGCATCCTGTGCGACGACGTGCCGATGCCGCGTTCGACCCCCTGGTACCGCGACGCCGTCGAGCGCTCCCGCGCCGCCGAACCGCTCTTCGGCCCGGTCTACAACGCCCCCGTCCCGTGCGCCGCTTGGCGCAGCGCCCCGCTGGAGCCGCCCGTCGAGGTCCGCAACGCCGTCCCCGCCCTCCAGCTCCACGCCACCGGCGACACCCACGCGACCTACCAGGGCGCCCTGGCGCTGCACTCCCGCCTGCCCGGCTCCCGCCTGGTGACCGTCCCGGGCCGCGTCCACACCCTCTACCTCAACGCCTACAGCGCGTGCGCGAACGCGGCGGTGGACGCCTACTTGTCCTCGGGGGCGCTGCCGGCCGCGGACACCGTCTGCTGAGCCGATGCGTGTTGCACAGCGGTCCCCCTCGCCCGTTCCCGGAGTTCCGCGTGGGGCGGCTTCCGCCTGACCCTGCAGTCCCGGCCCCGCCGTCCGGCCGTCCCGCTCCTCGGCAGCCCGGCGGTCAGCGCCCTGACCGCCGTCCTCGCCCTGCGCCGCTAACCGGTGCCCTCGCGCAGGAGCGCCTCGAAGGCCGCCACCGCCGGCGGCACCCGCTGCCCGCGCCTGGTCACCGTGTACACCTGCCGGACCGGGGTGTCGTCCGGGTGCAGGGGGACGAGGGCGATGCCGGGGCGGCCGACGCGGGCGGCGAGGGAGGGGATCAGGGTAGCGCCCAACCCGGCTGCCACCAGGCCGAGTTTGGCGGTCCAGGCGGCGACGGTGTACTCGATGCGGGGCTGGAACCCGCTGCGGACGCAGGCGGCGAGGAGGGTGGATTCGGCGTGGCGGCGGGCGGCGATCCAGGGTTCGTCGGCGAGTTCGGCCAGCCGCAGGCGGCGGCGTCCGGCGAGGCGGTGCCCGCGCGGGAGGGCGACCAGCACCGGGTCCTCCATCAGCGGGCGGACGTCGAACCGGTCGCCGTCGGCGGCGGGTTCGGTGTACGAGGCGACGAGGGCGAGGTCGACGGCGCCCTCGGCGAGCAGGTCCAGCAGGTGCGCCGCCAGCCCCTCGGTGAGGCCGATCTCCACGTCCGGGTGCGCGGCGCGGAAGGCGGCGAGGGCGCCGGGGACGAGGTCGGCGTTGGCACTGTCGAAGGCGCCCACCCGCAGCCGTCCGGCGGTGAGTTCGGTGAGGGCGGTCAGGTCGCGCCGGGTGGCGTCGAGCCGTTGCAGCATCGCCTCGGCGTGCGGCAGCAGGGCGCGGCCGTGCTCGGTCAGCCGTACGCCGCGCGCCAACCGGTCGAACAACGGTGTTCCCAACTCCCCTTCCAGGGTGGCGATCTGGCGGGAGATCGCGGACTGGGTGTAGCCCAGTCGCTCACCGGCGGCGGTGAAGGAGCCCAGGTGTGCGACGGTGCGGAAGACGTCCAGCCAAGCCATGTCCATTGCGCATGACTACCATGCCGGACATTCGCTTGTCGCCTGGCTCGTGGCTGCCTAGCGTGGCGGCCATGAAGAAGATCGCTTTTCTGGGACTGGGCCGGATGGGCCTGCCGATGGCCCGCCGACTCGCCGACACCGGGCACCCGTTGACCGTCTGGAACCGCTCCCCCGGCCGCGCCGCCGGCCTCACCGGGACCGCCGGGACCGCCGGGGTCACCGGGGTCACCGAGGCCACCACCCCGGCCGAGGCCGTGCGCGGCGCGGACGTCGTCGTCACCATGCTGTCCGACCCGGCGGCCGTCGCCGAGGTGGCCGGGCAGTGCGCGGCGGAGCTGGCACCGGGCGCGCTGTGGATCGACATGTCCTCGATCGGCCCGCGGGCCACCGCCGACCTGCGCGCCGGGCTGCCGGACGGCGTCGCCCTGGTGGACGCCCCGGTACTGGGCAGCACGGGCCCGGCGGCCACCGGCGGCCTGACGGTCTTCGCGGGCGGCGAGGACGCCGACCTGGACCGCGCGCAGCCCGTCCTGGAGCAGCTGGGCCGGGTGCGGCGCTGCGGCGGCCCGGGCTCGGGCGCGGCGCTGAAGGTGGTGGTGATCGGCGCGATCGTCGCCTGCGTCACCGCCCTGGGCGAAGTCCTGGCGGTGGCCGAGGAGTTGGGTGTGCCGCAGGAGCAGGCTCGGGAGGTGCTGTCGGCCGGGCCGCTCGCGGGGGTGGCGGCCCGGGCGTTCGGCACGGAGTCGGACTTTCCGGTCCGGCTGGCCGCCAAGGACCTCGCCCTGGCGGGCGGCGGCCCGGTGCTGGCGGCGGCCCGCGAGGTGCTGCTGGCGCACCCGGAGATCGCCGAGCAGGACCTGTCGGCGGTGCTGGGGGCGCTGCGGGCCCGGTAGCTCACCGGCGGGGGCCACCGCCCGGGCGGTGGCGGTGGCCCCGGGCCCTGACCGACGGCCCGGCGCCGGTGCGCGGGGCGGGTGGCCCGTCAGTCGTGCGAGAAGCGATGCCCATCTCCTTGGGCGGCAGCGGGCCGTGCCGGATACCCGAAAAAATACGGGTAGGGGTATCTCGACCTGCGACAACAGCACCCATCCCGCGCTTCATTCCCCCACCGGCCGACCACCGCCCGGCGGCCCCGCCCGCCCCACGCATCGGCCTCCGGCCCCGGAGGCACCCCGTCGTCCGGGCGGGCGGATCAATTCCCTTGCGTCGCGACATGATCGACGTAGGCTGACGGACCATGGCATGCCGCATCAGTGAACTGGTCATCGAAGCCGCCGACCCCGAGCGGCTCGCCGCGTTCTGGAGCGAGGTCCTCGGCTACGTCGAAGTCGGCCGCGAGGGCGGCGGCACCATCGAGATCGGGCCGCCCGGCACCGGCTTCGGCGGCCCGCAGCCCACCCTCTTCTTCCTCCCCAACAGCGAGCCGCGGCCCGGCAAGCTCCGGCTGCACATCGACGTCAACCCCACCGACCGCGACCAGGACGCCGAGCTGGAGCGGCTGCTCGCGCTCGGCGCCGAGCCGGTCGACGTCGGCCAGCCCGCCGACGCCGCTTGGCACGTCCTGGCCGACCCGGAGGGCAACGAGTTCTGCCTCCTGCACACCCGGCTCCAGCCCGTCTGACCCGCCACGGGCCGCACAGGCCGCCCCAGGCCGCCGGCCGCTACCTCGTGCGCGGCTGGTTGAAGCGCAGCATGTTGCCCGACGGGTCGCGGAAGGCGCAGTCGCGCACCCCGTAGGGCTGGTCCATCGGCTCCTGGAGCACCTCGGCGCCGGCCGCCCGCAGCCGCTCGAAGGTGGCGTCGCAGTCGTCGGTGCGGAAGATGACACCGCGCAGCAGGCCCTTGGCGAGGAGTTCGGCGGCGGCCCGGCGGTCGGTCTCGGAGGCATGCGGGTCGGCCAGCGGGGGCTCCAGGACGATCTCCACGCCGGGCTGGTCGGGCGAGCCGACGGTGACCCAGCGCATGCCCTCGAAGCCGACGTCGTTGCGCACCTCGAAGCCGAGGACGTCGCGGTAGAAGGAGAGCGCCCGGTCGTGGTCGTCGACGGCGATGAAGCACTGCGCGAGTTCGATGCTCATGCGCGTCACGCTACGGGAGCGCCGGGGCCGCCGTCCCGCCGGGCACCCTCGGCGTCCTTGGCCCCCTTGACCTCCTTCGTCTCCTGGGCCTCCTTCGTCCCCTTGGCCTCCTTCGTCCCCTTGGCCTCCTTGGCCTCGGCGCGGCGCACCGGGCGGGTGCGGACCTTGGCGATGCAGGCCGGGATCGCCGCGCCCGGCTCGTGGTCGCCGGCCCGGTAGGCGCTGGGGCTCTGCCCGACCAGCTCGGTGAAGCGGGTGCTGAAGGAGCCCAGCGAGGTGCAGCCCACCGCCATGCACACCTCGGTCACGCTCAGGTCCCCGCGCCGCAGCAGCGCCTTGGCCCGCTCGATCCGTCGGGTCATGAGGTAGCTGTACGGGGTCTCGCCGTAGGCGGTGCGGAAGCTGCGCGAGAAGTGGCCGGAGGACATCAGCGCGGTACGGGCCAGCGCCGGAACGTCCAGCGGCTGCGCGTACTCGCGGTCCATCCGGTCCCGGGCCCGGCGCAGCCGCACCAGGTCGTCGAGCGGTACGCGGCCCGTGGGGGTCGCACGGGAGGACGGAGGCGTGGACGGTGACGGCGGCGTGGGCGGGGGTGTGGACGGGGAGGACACACCGGCCACCGTACCGAGCGCCGCCGACAGTCGCCGTCCCCCGCCCGGCGCAGCCCGCTCGCGCCCGCCCCGCCGCGCCGACCACCCTGGAGGGACGGCCGGGCGGCGGAGAGGACGGCAGGGGTGGACCGCAACGATCAGCAGCCCGCCGCCCCGCGCGCCCCCGCCAACCGGGCGGTGGTGCTCGGCGTGCTGGCCGCCACCGCCGCCGTGCTGCTGGTCCAGGCGGCCAGCGGCACCAGCTCCCGCCTGGTGCTGCTGCTGGTGTTCCTGCCCGCGCTGCTGGCGGGTCTGGGCACCGTCGCCCAGACGGTGGCCGTCTCGGTGTGGGTGATCGCCGTGATCGTGGTCCACTCGCTGGTGGTCCCGCCCGGCGACCTGCCGGCCCGGCTGGGCACCCTGGTGGGCGTGGTCGCCGCCGAGGGCGCCGTGATCGGCCTGTGCGCGCGGCGGGTGCGGCACGAGCGGCAGCTGTCGCGGATGCGGCAGAGCGCCGTCGCCCTCCAGCGCCAGCTGCTGCGCCCGCTGCCCGTCACCACCTCGGACGTGCGCCTGGACGGGCTGTACCGGCCGGTGGAGGAGGACGCCATGGTCGGCGGCGACCTGTACGACGTCGCCGAGACCCCGCACGGCACCCGGGTGCTGGTCGGCGACGTCCAGGGCAAGGGCCTGCCCGCGATCGGGACGGGCTTCGCGGTGCTGAGCGCCTTCCGGGAGGCGGCCTTCCGCGAGGCGCGGCTGCCCGCCGTCGCCGATGCCCTGGAGGCGGCGGTGGAGCGGCACAACGCGTACGCGGTGCAGAGCGGCGAGCAGGAGCGGTTCGTCACCGCCACCGTGCTGTGCGTCGGAGGCCCGGACGGGACCGGGAACGGGACCGGGAACGGGGACGGGGACGGGGACGGGGACGGGACCGGGAACGGGGACGGGGACGGGACCGGAGAAGGAGCCAGGACCGGAGAAGGGGGCGGCTCCGCCACCGAGGTACGGGCCGTCAACTGCGGCCACCTCTCCCCCTACCTGCTGCACGCCGACGGCCGCGTGGAGCCCGTCCCCCTGGACGCCGGCATCCCGCTCGGCCTCGCCGCCCTGGCCGCCCCCGGCGAGCCGCGCCCCGTGCGGCGCTTCGCGCTGCCCGGGGACGGGGTGCTGGTCCTGCTCACCGACGGCATCACCGAGGCCCAGGACGCCTCCGGCACGTTCTACCCGGTCGAACAGGGCCTGGCCGACCTCGCCGCCACCCCCGCCGACGCCCTGCCCGAGGCCCTCGACCGGCGGGCCCGGCGCTGGAGCGGCGGCCACAGCCGCGACGACGTCACCGTCCTCGCCCTGCGCCCCGCCCCGTAGCCGCCGGACCCGCGGCCCGGGCCCGTCGGAGCGGTACGGGCCCGCATGGGGCGCATGAGGCCGTACGGAGGTCGCGTGCGGATCGCACGGGGTCGTACGGGCCCGTCCGTGGGGCCGTCCGACCCTTGACCCCCGGCTGCGGGCTCCACCTGCGGCGATCTAGGGTGCAGACATGATCCCCACACCGATATCCGAGCCCGAGCCCGGCCCGCTCGACGGCCCCACGGACGACTTCCTGACCGACCCCGCCCAGGCGCTGCGGGTGATGATGCAGGGCAACGCCCGGTTCGTCGCGGGCAACCCCGAGCACCCCAACCAGGACGCCGGGCGCCGCGCGGCGCTCGCCCCGGCGCAGCGGCCCTTCGCGGTGCTGTTCGGCTGTTCGGACTCCCGGCTGGCCGCCGAGATCATCTTCGACCAGGGCCTGGGCGACCTGTTCGTGGTGCGCACCGCCGGGCACGTCACCGGTGCGGAGGCGCTGGGCAGCATCGAGTACGGGGTGAGCGTGCTGGACTGCCCGCTGGTGGTGGTGCTGGGCCACGACTCCTGCGGTGCGGTGGCGGCGGCGCTGGAATCCCTGGAGCAGGGGCAGCTGCCGGGCGGTTTCGTCCGGGACGTGGTGGAGCGGGTGACCCCGAGCGTGCTGTCCGCGAAGGCGGCGGGCATCGAGGACAGCGACGGGATCGTGGACGAGCACATCCGCCAGACCGTGGAGCTGCTGGTGGAGCGCTCGCAGGCGCTGGCCGCGAAGGTCGCCGAGGGGAAGGTGTCCGTGGTGGGCCTGTCCTACCGGCTGCGCGACGGCCGGGCCCGGCTGATCGCCGCCCGGGGGCCGGTGGGCTGACGGAGCGCCCGCCGCGGCGGGCCCTGCCGTCCTCGGGAGCCGCAGGACCTGCGGGAACGTGATGTCCGATCACCGCCAGCGCCCCCGGCCGGGCCGGGGCAGAGTCGGTGACCGCAACGATTCCCCATCCCGAGGACGGCAGTTCCCGTGCACAAGGTCATCGATCTCAAGGTTCTCTATTTCGGCACCCCGGTGGTGCTGATCGGATCCCGCAACGAGGACGGCAGCGCCAACCTCATGCCGATGTCCTCGGCGTGGTGGCTGGGGCAGTCCTGCGTGCTGGGTCTGGGCGACAGCTCCCAGACTGCCGCCAACCTGCGGCGCGAGGGCGAGTGCGTGCTCAACCTGCCCTCCTCCGCGCAGGTGGACGCCGTGGACGCCCTCGCGCTGCTGACCGCCGCCCCGCAGATCGCCGAGTACCGGCTGAAGCAGGGCTACCGCCACGAGCGGCGGAAGTTCGCCGCCGCCGGTATGACCGAGCTGCCCGGCGAGCTGGTGCGGGCGCCGCGTGCCGCCGAGTGCCCGGTGCAGCTGGAGTGCCGGGTGGAGTCGGCGACGGCGCTGACGGGCGGCGGGCGCACCGCCTTCGAGGTGTCGGTGGTGCGCGCCCACGTCGAGGAGAGCCTGCTGGTGCCCGGCAGCGACCACTACGTCGACCCGGTCGGCTGGGACCCGCTGATCATGAAGTTCTGCGAGTTCTTCGGCGACGGGCGGCGCCTGGCCCCCTCCCGTCTCGCCGAGGGCTGGCAGATGCCCGGGCGGCTGCCCGCCGCCGTGTGACGTGACACCCGCTCAGCCCTCGGGCCCCCGGCTCAGCCCTCGGGCCGCCGGCTCACGGCCGCGCTCCCCCGCTCACGGCGCGACGGTCGCCCCGCAGGAGTCGCACACCCGCGTCGCGGGCAGCTCCAGGAAGCAGGTCGGACAGATCGCCGGCGGGCGCGGCGGGGCGGCGACGGCGGCCTTGCGCTCCACCGAGGCGCGCAGGCGCGGGGCCAGGGCGGGCGTGCCGCCGTCGGCGGGCAGGTCGGCGCCGAAGTGCCGGTAGCAGGCCAGGCGGGCGGCGGCCGCGTGCTGCTCGCGGTCCATCTCCGCGGCCACCGGCGGCTGGCCGGCCACCGCCAGCACCTCCTGGTAGCCGGGGCCGACCCGGCCGTCCGTGGCGTGCACCACCAGGGCCGTCAGCGGCGGGTCGCCGCGCCGGTGCGCCTCGCGGATCACCAGGGACAGCACCTTGCCGATCCAGTGCCGCTGGTTGACCCGGGTGCGTACCCCGGAGGCCTCCTGCACCGCCTCGGCCAGGTCCGCGTAGCTGATCACCGCGTGGTAGCGGCGCGCCACCTCCACCAGGGCGGGGTAGGCCGCCCTGGTCCACACGATGTGCGCCTGGGTGGCGCCGACCGCCGCGCCGTCCGACACCCGCCAGTAGCTGTGCTGCTCCGTCATCCGCCCGCCCCTGTCCGTCTTGTCCGTGTCTGTCCTCCGCAGTCCCCCGCCGCAGCGAGGCTACCCCGCCCCGGAACAGCACCCTCGGGCGGGGCCTCGCCTCGGACGGGGCTTGACTTCAAGTCCTGTTGAAGTCGTGGAATGGGTGCCGACCGCAGCCGTACGGGCAACCCCGCGGTCGATGCCCCGCCCGTACGGACCCGTACCGGGGCCGGGGCCGCCGTCTTCCCGATCGTGCCGACGGCGGCCCCGGTCCCGGGTCACCCCGTCCCCGTCCCCGTCCCGCCCCGTCCCCGTCCCCGTCCCCGTCCGTGCGGGCACGCCGCGGCTGTGAGCCGGATCACGGTTGAGGTTGACCTCGGGTCAGGGTGCAGGCTCCCCCCATCGGGCCCGATGACCACGCGGGCCCCACGGATACGAGGGGCAGCATGTCCACCACCCACCACTCCACCCACCACCTCGGCCACGGTCCGGACCGCCCGGAGCTGCGGCGGGCGATCGAGGAGATCGCCGAGTCCGGCTTCCTCGGGGTGCAGGTGCGGGTGAACGACGCGCGCGGCGAGTGGGTCGGCAGCGCCGGGGCCCGCGAGCTGGGCCGCGACGGCAGGCCGCCGGCCGACGGGCACTTCCGCGTCGGCAGCGTCACCAAGAGCTTCGTCGCGACCTCGGTGCTCCTGCTGGTCGCCGAGGGCCGGCTGGCCCTGGACGACCCGGCCGGCGACCACCTGCCCGGGTTCGGGCTGGACCGGCGGATCACGGTGCGGATGCTGTTGCAGCACACCAGCGGGGTCTTCAACCACACCGGCGAGCCGGCGGAGGACGGGACGTTCGTGCCGGGCGTCCCGTGGCGGGGCAAGGAGTGGGTGGATGCCCGCTTCCGCACGTACCCGCCCGAGGAGCTGGTGCGGCTGTCGCTGTCCCGGCCGGCGCGGTTCGCGCCGGGGGCGGGCTGGAGCTACTCCAACACCAACTACGTGCTGGCCCGGCTGGTGGTCGAGCGGGTCAGCGGCCGCCCCTTCGCCGAGGAGCTGCGGCGGCTGGTCCTGGAGCCGCTGGGGCTGACCGGCACGGTGGCGCCGGGCGCCTCGCCGGAGGTCCCCGCGCCGCACGCCCGCAGCTACTACCGCTACGAGGACGCCGGGCGGGAGCGGACGCTCGACGTCACCCGCCACGACCCGTCCTGGGTCGCGGCCGGCGGCGACATGATCTCCACCACCCGGGACCTGCACACCTACGTCTCCGCGCTGCTCGGCGGCAGGCTGCTGCCGCCCGGCCTGCTGGCCGAGATGCGCACGCCGGAGGCGACGATCGGCTACGGACTGGGGCTGTTCGCCCAGGAGAGGGAGGGCGGCACCGTCTTCCACCACAACGGCGCCACCATCGGCTCGGCGGCGCTGATGTACGGCTCGCCGGACGGCGGCACGACCCTCACCGCCGGGCTGAACTACGTGGACGACGCCGACGTGTCCATCGCGGCGGCGTTCCAGAGCGCCCAGCGGCGGCTCGTCGACGAGGTGTTCGGCACCGGGACCGGCCCCACGGCATCCGGTCGTACGGCATCCGCTCGTACGGCAGGCTGAACGGATGACGAACGGATTCGACGGAGTCACGATCGGGCAGGCGGCGGCGTACGTCGGCGTCACGGTGAAGACGGTGCGGCACTACCACCGGCAGGGGCTGGTCGACGAGCCGCAGCGCGACGCCTCCGGCTACCGGCGGTACGGGTCGGGCGAGTTGCTGCGGCTGGTGCAGGTCCGGACGCTGGCCGCCGCCGGGGTGCCGCTGGCGGAGATCGGGTCGCTGCTCGACGCCGACGGCGAGCGGTTCACCGCCGCCCTCGCCGACGTGGAGCGGCGGCTGGACGAGCGGATCGCGGAACTGACCGCGCGCCGCGACACCCTGCACCGGCTCGCCGACGGCGACCGGGCCCTGCTGCCCGACCGCGCCTGCGCGGCCCTGGAGCGGATGCCCGGGCTCGGCTTCGGCCCCGACTACGTGGCGGCGCAGCGTGAGGCCCTGGTGCTGGCGCGGGCACTGGTGCCGGAGGGCTTCGACGGCTTCCTGACCCAGCTCGAACACCGCCTGGACGACCCGGAGTTCGTCGATCTGGCCAGACGCGGCCAGGAGGCCGAGGCCTGGGCGCCGGACGATCCGAGGATCGAGGAGCTCGCCGCCGCCATGGCCGACCGCTGCCTCGCCAACCCCGCGCTCCTGGGGGACCCCGACAGCCTGCGCGCCTGGGCCAGGGCCTCCGTCCAGTACCGGCTGATCGACCGCCACCGCGACGACGAGGCCCCGGTCTCGGCCCGGCTGACCGCCCTCACCGAGGCCAGGCTGCGCTCCGCCGGCATCCCGGCCCCCCACCGGTAGCGGCCCCTGCCGGGCGTGCGCGGGAAGTCGGCCCGTCCGACTTCCCGTGCCTCCTGGTCGGCGTCAGCGGCCCGGCGTCCGGGGCGGGGGCGGGGGCGGGGGCGGGGCAATGGTGATCAGCGGGTGGAAGTGGGCGAGTTCGGCGGGTTCGTCGACGGGTTCGCCCTCGGCCTCGATCCAGGCGTGGGCGCGGAAGGGGGCGGTGCGCACGCCCGTGCGCCAGGTCGGCCAGCTGCCCCGGGTTCGGCACAACAGGGCTGCGGCGATGGAGCGTTGAAGACAGCCCTGGCCGGCGCAGCGCATGCTGAGCGCGACCACGGCCTGCCGGGCGGCGAGGGCCTCGGCCCGGCGGGCGGGCCGGGCGCCGCGGCGCAGCGCGAGCATCACCCGGCGGATCCGGGCCGGGGGGAGTTTCTCGATCAGCCGGGCCGCGCCGATCGAGGCGAGGGCGGCGGGCCGCAGGTGCCGGGGCGGGCGGCCGGCGCGGGTGGCGTGGGCGTGCAGGCTCATCCGGTGACCAGTCCGGCGGTGCGCAGGTTCCGGTGCAGCCGCTCGACGTCGGAGCGCGCCCGTTCGGCGGTGACCGGGTGGCGGCCGGCGAGGTCGGTGGCGATCTCGTCGGTGCTCCGGCCGTCCAGCAGGGATCGCAGGGTGAACAGCCCGGTGCGGTTGAGCTGGTAGTAGCGGCCGGAGCGCTCGTCGAGCAGGACGGCGCCGTCGTCGGTCGGGGTGAGCGTCACGTCGGGGCGCAGCTCGGCGGCCATGCGGGCTCCTTCGGTGGGCGGTCGGGGGTGGCGGGGTGGGCGCGCAGCCAGTGTTCGCAGGCGAGGGTGGCGTCGAGGGCCGCGTAGGGGGTGCCGGGCGGGTAGAGCCCGAGGCAGGCGCGGCGCAGTGCGTCGGGGTCGATCAGTCCGGCGCGGGCCAGGGCGCTGTCCTCGATGAGGGCGGCGAGTCGGGCGCGGTGGCGGGCGAGGCCCTGGTGGGTGTCGGGGGTGAAGTCGCCTTTGCCGGTGCGTCGCAGGAGGTCGGCGGGGACGTCAGGGGCGAGGGCCTCGGTGAGCAGTGGCTTGTAGGCGAAGGGTGTGCCGCGGGTGGCGGGTTCGGCGGCGAGGCAGGCGTCGAGGACCTGGTCGTCCAGGTAGGGGGCGCTGTGGGGTACGCCCGAGCGTGCGGTGGTGTCGTTGAGTTGGCGTAGGGCGGCGGCGCTGCGGCGGACGAGGTGCAGGGTCTGGTGGTGGGTGTGGTGCGGTGCCAGGGGTGGTGTGCCGTGGAGGGCTTCGAGTTGTTCGCGGACCAGGTCGGCGGCGTGGGGGGTGGCCCAGGGCGGCAGGCGGGGTTCGGTTCCCCAGCCGAGGAGTTGGGTGGTGGGTGGCGGGTGGGGGTGGGTGAGGCGGTCGGTGGCGTGGGCGAGCCAGGCGGGGTAGGGCCGGGGGTCGGTGAGGGCGCCGAGGGCGTCGGGCAGTTTCCAGCGCAGGCGGGCGCGGTGGCCGCGCAGGTGGCGGGTGGCGGTGGCCGGGTGTCGCGGGAGGAGGGTGCGCAGGTAGGCGGGGAGGGCTTGGAGGGTCTCGTCGCCGCCTTCGCCGCTGAGCCGCAGTCGGGCGCCGTGGGCGGCGAGCAGTCGGGTGACGGCTTCGTCGCGGGCCCTGGTGCGGGTCCAGGCGTACGGTTCGTCGCCCTGGGGGCCGGGGGTGTCGATGTCCGCGAACATGGTGGGGAGGTCCTCGGCGGGCAGGACGAGTCGGCTGCCGGGCAGGTGGCGGGCGGCCCGGTCGGCCCAGGCGGCGTCCTCGTGGTGCGGGTCGAGGGAGCCGAGGGTGACGGTGAGCAGGTCGGCGGGGCCGGTGGCGGCGAGGAAGCACAGGGGGGTGGAGTCGAGTCCGCCGGAGAGGTCGGCGGCGACGATTCCGCCGCCGCGGGTGCGGGCGGCGACGGCCCGGTGCAGGGCCTGTCGCAGGGCGGTGGCGGCTTCGGGGCGGGGTCGTTCGGGGGCGGGCGGGTGCCAGTGGGCGTGGGTGCGGGCGGGGCGGCCGGGGGTGAGCAGGGTGGCGTGGTGCGGCGGTACGGGGGTGATGCCGGGCCACAGCGGGAGGGTGTCGGCGGGGTGGGGCAGCGGGTGGGCGAGGTGCAGGGCGAGGCGTTCGGGGGACGGGGTGAGGCCGGCCGCGGCGGCGAGGGTGTCGGCCCGGTCGGCGAGGACGGGGACGCCGTCGATCTCGGCCAGGTGCAGGCGGTGCAGTCCGGACAGTGTGCCGCGGGCGGCGACGGTGCCGTGCACGGTGGCGATCAGGTGGAAGCTGCCGGCCAGGTCGGCGGCGAGGGCGAGGGCGTCGTACGGGTCGCGGATGCGGGCGGCGCTGCGGCGCAGGTGGTGGGCGTCGGTGTCGCAGGTGCCGAACACGGCCAGCGCGACCGGTCCGGCCTGGGCGGTGACCGGTTCGTCGTCCGGCCAGTGGCCGAGGATCCAGGGGCGTCCGCTGGGGTGGTGCAGGGCACGGCGCTCGGCCGTGCCCCGCGCCGCGGCCACCACGGCTCCGGCGTCGGTGTCCGGCAGGACCACGAACCGGGTCCGCCGGTGACCGTTCACGGCCCGGTCCTCAGGGGGCGAGGTAGTAGCCGTGGACGTCGGACTGGTTGCCGATGTCGAAGCCGCGGGTGAGGTCGGCGAAGTCGCCGAGTTCGATCAGCTCCGGGGGCTCGTACACGTCGTCGGTCATGACGATGTCCTCTCTTCTGCGGGGAGTTGGACACGATCGCCGGCCGGCGGTCTTCCACTCTTCCTGCTCGGTTCGCCGACGGACAAGCGGTGCCGGGCGCTTCGGCCGGATCCCGACGGCCCCCGTGCGCGTGGTCGCGGGCGCTCCCGGGACTGGTGGGCACCGGGGTTCGCGGGCGGCGGGGGCGGCGGGGGCCGGGGCCGGTTTCGGCCAGCCGTGGACGAAGTGGTGTAGACCTGTTTGGTGCCGGGCGGGGGCCCGCCTACGGTCGGCTCATGGCTGACGCATGCTTCGCGCACCCGCGGCTCGCCGCGGTCTACGACCCGCTGGACCCCGACCGCGGCGATCTCGACGCCTATCTGCGGATGGCGGAGGAGTTCGGGGCGCGCCGGGTGCTGGACATCGGCTGCGGCACGGGGGTGTTCGCGCTGCTGCTGGCCGGGCGCGAGGTGGAGGTCGTCGGCGTCGATCCCGCGCTCGCGTCCGTCGAGGTCGCGCGCGCCAAACCGGGTGCCGCGAAGGTGCGTTGGATCCACGGGGACGCGACGGGCCTGCCGCCGCTGCGGGTCGACCTGGCGACGATGACGGCGAACGTCGCTCAGGCGATCACCGACCCGACCGAGTGGCGGGGGACGCTGCGGGGTGCCTTCGGGGCGCTGCGGCCGGGCGGGCGGCTGGTCTTCGAGACCCGTGACCCGGCCGCCCGCGCCTGGGAGGAGTGGACGCGCGGGCGTTCCCACCGGGTGACGGAGGTCCCGGGGGTCGGCGCGGTCGAGAGCTGGGTCGACCTGACCGGGGTGCGCTGGCCGCTGGTGTCGTTCCGGTGGACGTACGTGTTCGCCGCGGACGGGCAGGTGCTGACCTCGGACTCGACGCTGCGCTTCCGGGAGCGGGCGGAGGTCGAACGAGACCTGACCGCCTGCGGGTTCACGGTGGAGGAGGTCCGCGACGCGCCCGACCGGCCGGGGCGGGAGTTCGTGTTCGTGACCCGGCGCCGATAGCTTTCCGTCCCCACTCCCCCGGGTGGTGCCCTCGACGGCGGCGCGGTAGGCCCGGGCGGCCTCGGCGGCGGGGGTGCCGTCGGCGGGGGCGGCGCCGAGGCGTTGCAGGGTCTCGGTGGCTCCGATGACGAGGACCTTCAGACGGTCGCGATCATCACCCCGGCGAGGCCGAGGCGCAGGAAGTCGGCCGAGCCGACTTCCTGCGCCGCCTCGGCACTCAGGTGCGAGCGGCTTGGGTACGGCAGTGGGTGAGGGCGTAGCGGACGCGGGGGTCGGGGCCGGTGGTGGTGAGGAGTTCGCCGGCCACGACGAGGGCGGTCCAGTAGGTGGCCGGGTCTCCGGTGCGCGGCAGGGGTGCGGTGGAGGCGAGGGAGAGGTAAGCGGCGGCGAGGTTGCCGGTGGTGAACCAGCGCTGGAGGCCGTGCCGGTGGCCGGGGCGGATGCCGCCGATGGCGTCGATGGCGGTGGTGAGGTGGCCGACGATGGCGTGTTCGGTGGGGGTGAGCTGCTTGGGGACGTCGAACACGCCGAGGGCTTCGAGGACTTCACCGGTGTCGGCCTCGGAGTCGGGGCGGGGATCGGCGAGCAGGGCGTCGTAACACTCCCCCAGACGCCGAGCGGTCTCGGCGGGCGGGATGTCGAGCGCGAGGCACACGGCCTCGGCGCACGGCAGCGGCTTGTGGCCGAGGCGGGCGAGGAGGGCGTAGGTGGCGGCGGGGGTGGCGCCACGGGAGAGCGTGTGCCGGGCGAGGGTGGCGAGGTGCATGGGGGGAAGTGGCTTTCAGGCGATGACGAGGACGAGGACGGGGGCGGGCGCGGGGGCGGGGGCGGGGGCGGGGGCGGGGGCGGGGGCGGGCGCGACGAGGGCCCAGACGAACTTGCCGATACCACCCGGGCGCGGGCAGCAACCCCAGCGCTCGGCGAGTTCGTTGACGAGCAGGAGGCCCCGCCCGTGCTCGTCTTCGGGGGAGGCCGTACGCAGGGACGGGCGCCCGGTCCCCGCGTCGTGAACTTCGAGACGCAGGCGGGAGTTGACGAGCGCGAAGCGGATCTCGATGTGCCGGTCCGAGGGGGCATCGGAGTGCCGGACGGCGTTAGCAAACAGCTCACACAGGAGCAGTTCAGCGGTTTCGGCGTAGCGCTCACCGGCGGGCAGCCCGGAGAGGTAGGCGCGAAGCAAGTAGCGGGCCAGGGGCGCGGATTCGGCCCGCGAGTCGAGACGCGCAACGAACATGCGGGGGCGACGGGAAATGAGCATGGGGGCCTCAGAAGACGGAAGGGTGCACGAAAGAAGCGCGGCATCGGCTGCGTATGTCTGACGTAGCGCCATCCAGTGGCATGAATGGACGCCGCGAGAGATCACCGCGGCGAGCCGGTATTCGGTGGATACTTACCGAACGCCCTTGCGGACGTTGAGTTCGATCGCGACACCGTCCGACAACGGGGTCCGACTCGCGGCTGATATCACAAATCGCCTCCGAGGCATGCGGGGTATGCGGGGTATGCGACGACCGCCCAGTCGAGCGAGGCCCGACCGGGCCTGACCGCTCTGCCTCAAGCACGCGAACCTACTGTCATTAGCCTGGCTGCACCGGTTGGTGACGGACTAATCGTCGTCCACCCAAAGGACGTCCTGAAGGCCTTATGGAGGACTCTTGAGGGACATATAGAGGACTTACAGGTCTGCCACACGCCCGATGAGTCCCCAGAATGTCCTGTGATTCCATAGAGTTGATTCGTCATCAGCATGTGCGGAGGAGACCGTGCCCAACACCGCTCTTAAAGCAGCCAGGCAAGCCGCCGGCTACGCCAGCCAGCAGGCCCTGGCCGACGCCCTCACGCGAGCGGCCCAACAGCTTGGCCTTCGCGGCATCTCCGTCAGCGTGCGTCAGATCCGCCGTTGGGAATCCGACACGCCCCCTTGGCCTGGGGAGGACTACCAGCGCCTCCTAACGCACGTCCTACGGCAGTCGATCGAAGACCTGGGCTTCCGCGCCCCCTGGAACCGTTCCCAGCCCACGACTGCGACCGTTGCCACACCTGCGGCCACGCCCCGCACAACGTCAACAGCCCTCCGCGGCGCACTACCTCGGCCATATGGGCCGCAAGGGAGCCAGCCAGGGACGGTCGGCTCCGACTACGCCATAGTCACCGAAGCTCACCGCCGGCTCTACCTGTCCACAACGCCAGCCGCGCTGCACCCAGCGGTGGCCGCACATGCCGACCTCGGCACCGTGCTACTCGGGGAGACAAACGGAGTGGCCCGCAAGGTGCTGGCCGCCGCCCTCGCCGAGTCGCTGCTACTGCTCGGCCGAATCGAGTTCTTCGACCTGCGGCAGCCCGACGCTGCTGACGCGACCTTTGTTCGCGCGCTCCAGGCTGCTGGCGAGGCAGACGACAACCTGCTCGGTGCCGCGATTCTTGCTCACAGCGCGTTCGTGCCCGGCTGGGCCGGCCACCTCAACGGCGCACGGGAACGTATGCATGCTGCCCGCACCTACGCTCGTCGGGCCTCGGTATCCGCCGATGTATTGTCCTGGCTCGACGCAGTCGAGGCCGAGTGCCTCACTCGATGCGGCGACCATCGCGGCGCTCTCGCTCTGCTGCGGCACGCCGAGGACGTGCTTGCCTCCGGCAGCGACGTTCTGCCACCCGATTGGTTCACCTGGTTCTCGGCTACCCGGCTGCGCGCGTTCCGTGGCAACACCGAGTTGCAGGCCGGCCTGCTTCCGCAGGCCCGGACCACACTGGAGCAGACGCTCGCCGAACTCCCGGAGACCGACGGTAAGCAGCGCGTCGTCGTGCTCGCCGACCTCGCGTCGGTCGAGGCCGCAGCCCGGCGGCCAGAGCACGCGTGCGCCCTGCTGGAGCAGGCCCTCGACCAACTGGCCATCACCTGGTACGCCACCGGCATGGAACGCGTGCGCGAGGCCCGACGGGCACTCACCCCATGGCAGGACACGGCGGCCGTCCGAGGCGTGGACGACCGCCTCTACTCCTGGTCAGCGATGCTCAGTTCGCTCCAGCGTTGAACTTTCCGATCAGTTCCGGAAGTTCCGCCAGCGAGTCGATCCGGAAGGTCGCCTGCTCCGTAGCCGGATCGTGCTGCTGGATCCAGCCCCACGGGCCGCGCCGGATCAACGCCGTCCGCATCCCTGCCGTCCGGGCGGGCAGCACGTCGTTGTCGAGCCGGTCACCAACGTAGAGGATCTCGTGCGGCTCGGCGGGTACCACCTCGGCGACGCGCTCGAAAAAGGCGAGGTCCGGCTTGCTCGCGCCCCAGTCGTCGGAAGTGCCGATCAAGTCGACGTCGCCCGTGAACAGTCGGCGAAGGATCGCCCCGGCCCGCACGGTCTGATTTCCGGCGATCATCAACCACAGCCCCTCCGCCCGAAGTTGAGCGAAGGCACCCCGAACATCCGGATAGAGATCATCCTCACCGAACGTTTCCGCCTGGCCGGCAGCAGCCCGCTTCTCGCGTTCCTCATGGAGGTCGAAGCCCGGGGCGAAGACCTGGAAGGTCTCCCGGTAGTCCCGGCCCTGCGCGATCACCGCGCCGAACTGGGCGACGAACGTGTGCCTCGGCACGCCCAACCAGTCGGCCCAGCTGCCGTACTCCCGAGTCTCGTCGACCAGGCACTCCCCGACGTCGAACACCACAGCCTTGATCGTCATACCTGCAGCCTAATAGGGCGAGGACGCCCCCTCGCGCCCTCTCCGAATTCCCTCCGGCGCCGGTCAAGCGTCGTGGACACGTGGTCGGCCACCGGTTCGTCCCTCCGGCCGCCAGCGGTCGGCCCGGCTCAGGCGGCCTTCTCGGCGAGGGTGTGGGCGACGAGGGCGTTGGCGTGGCCGTGGCCGAGGCCGTGCTCGGTCTTGAGCCAGGCGACGAGTTCCATGTGCTTGGTGAGCGGGGAGGTGCGGACGAGGCCCTTCCACTCCTCGATCGGGCGGCCGTACTTCTTCTCGATGGCGGGGAAGTAGGAGGCGGGGCCCTTCACGGCGGGGGTGGTCATGAGCGTGGTTCCTCTCGACGGGGCAAAAGAAGCGGTGGGGGGACCGGTGTAGAACGTGTCCCCCCCCCGCACAAAAAGCCCCCCGGAGGTGTTACCCGGCCAACCCCCCCGGCCGGCCGGCGGCGGCGCCGGCCC
>NZ_JBSHBN010000042.1:0-36757 GCF_053612025.1 Kitasatospora sp. NPDC054768 | reverse complement strand
TGTTCGGCATCTCGATGAGCGGCTACTGGGGATCCCGGGCCGCCGCCACCGACCGTGGGGGGGGGGGGGGGGCCGCCCGGGGGGGGGGCGTCCCCGCGCGGGGCCCCCCCCCCGGGGCAAACCTACGGGCGCCCTTCCCGCCCCACCCCCCCCCCCCCACCGCGAACTCATCGCCCCGCGAAGGTGATCCGCGTCACACCCCGGCGGCGGCCCGGCGGCGGCGCCGTCCGGCGGGCGGGGTGGGGTCGGCGTTCCAGGCGGCGACGGGGTTGCCGAGCCAGTGCCCGCCGTCGGGGACGTTCTCGCCGCGCATGACGAGGGAGGCCGGGCCGACGGTGGTGCCGGCGCCGAGGGAGGAGTTGAGCAGCACGATGGAGTGCGGGCCGGTGGTGGAGCCGGCGGCGAGGTGGACGGGGCCCAGGCGCATCACCCGGTCGTGGAAGAGGTGGGTCTGCAGGACGGTGCCGCGGTTGACGCTGGCGCCGGCCTCGACGGTGACCAGGTCGGTCTCGGGCAGCCAGTGGGTCTCGCACCACACGCCGCGTCCGATGCGGGCGCCGAGGCTGCGCAGCCACACGTTCAGGTAGGGGGTGCCGGTGATGGTGTGGCCGCCGAAGGGCATGGCGAGTTCCTCGACGAAGGTGTCGTAGAGCTCGTTGCGCCATACGAAGGAGGACCACAGGGGGTGTTCGGCGACGCGGAAGCGTCCGACGAGCAGCCATTTGGCGGCGGTGGTGAGGGCGCAGGCGGTGACGGCGGCGGCGATCAGGACGAGTCCGGCGGCGCCGAGGGCGGCGCCGAGCCCGTAGTCGTCGCGCAGTGCCTGGAGGGCGGCGAGGACGAGGTCGCCGAGCAGGGCGGCGAGGACGATGGGCAGCAGCCGGCACAGTTCGACGCCGGCGCGCGCCCACATCAGGCGCCGGGGCGGGTCGTAGGTGCGGCCTTCGGTGCCGGTGTCGGCGACGCGGGGCAGGGCGAAGGCGGGGCGGCCGAGCCAGGAGGAGCCTTCGGGGGCGTGGGCGGGGGTGTCGGACAGTACGCCGACGAGGGAGTTGTCGGGCAGGTGGCGGTCGGGGCCGACGATGCCGGAGTTGCCGACGAAGGAGCGGCGTCCGATGTGGGCGGGGCCGAGGTGGAGCCAGCCGCCGCGCAGTTCGTAGGGGGCGACGAGGGTGTCGTCGGCGAGGAAGGCGCCGTCGTCGACCCGCATCAGGCCGGGCAGGGCGAGCACGGTGGAGGCTTCGACGCGGCGGCCGACGCGGGCGCCGAGCAGGCGCAGCCACACGGGGGTGAAGAGGCTGGCGTAGAAGGGGAAGAGGGTGCGCCGGGCGGTGTCGGCGAGGCGGCTGACGGCCCAGGCGCAGAAGGCAACGTGGCCGGTGGCGGGGTGGAAGCCGGGGCGCAGCGGGCGGGACAGGAGGCGGACGAGGAGCGCTATGAGGGTGGCGTAGCAGGTGATGGTGAGGGCGGCGAGGGGGACGGTGGCGGGCAGGAGCTGGACGAGGGCGCCGGACAGGGTGGCGTCGGTGTCGATCATCGGGTAGACGATGAGCAGGGCGGGCAGGGCGGCGATGATCGGGACGAGGCCGAGGACGGTGAAGCCGGCGCCGTAGGCGAGGTTCCAGCGGCGGGGGGCGGGGGCGGTGGCGGTGGGCCAGTCGGCGGGGGCTTCGGTGGCGGGGCGGGCCGGGGAGCCGGTCCAGTGTGCGCCGGGTGGGACGGGGGTGGTGGCGGTGACGCAGGAGCCGGGGGCGATCTCGGCGCGGGCGCCGATGCGGGCGCCGGGCATGAGGGTGGCGCGGTGGCCGATGCGGGCGCCTTCGCCGATGTCGATGCGGCCGAGGTGGAGGGTGTCGCCGTCGAGCCACCAGCCGGCGAGGTCGGCTTCGGGTTCGACGCAGGCGTGGGCGCCGAGGCGGGCGAGGCCGGTGACGGGGGGCAGGGTGTGGAGTTGGACGCCGGGGCCGACGCGGCAGCCGAGGGCCTTGGCGTAGCGGGGGGCCCAGGGGGTGCCGGCGAGGGCGGCGGTGCCGAACATGGCGGTGTAGCGTTCGGCGGCCCACAGGCGCAGGTGGACGTGGCCGCCGCGGGGGTGGCTGCCGGGGCGGATGCCGGCGGTGAGCAGGCGGGCGCCGGTGGCGGCGAGCAGGGTGCGGCCGGGGGCGCTGTAGAGGAGGAGCAGGCCGGCGGCGACGGGCCACCAGGAGCTGTGGGGGGCCCAGGCGAGGTCGCTGCCGGTGAGGTTGTCGAGGGCGATCAGGACGAGGATCCAGCGCAGTCCGGCGAGGGAGAACATGCCGAGGAGCAGGAGGGTCTGCCAGAGGCCGGCGCTGCGGGGGGTGCGGCGCACGGCGCGGCCGCGGACGGCGGTGGTGGTGGCCGTGTCCTCGGGTGCGGTGGTGGGGGTGAGGGTGTCGAGGTGGGCGGCGAGGTCGGCGAGGACGGGGTGGGCGTACAGGTCGGCGACGGAGACGCCGTTGTGACGGGTGCGCAGTTCGGAGACGAGGTGGGCGGCGGTGAGGCTGGAGCCGCCGAGGGCGAAGAAGTCGTCGTCGGGGCCGGGGGTGGCGCCGAGCAGGCGTTCCCAGTGGCCGGCGAGCAGGCCGGCGGTGCCGTCGAGGGCCTGGGCGGCGGGGGCGGTGCCGGTGGTGGCGAGCGGCCAGGGCAGGGCGCCGCGGTCGACCTTGCCGGAGGTGCGGGTGGGCAGGGAGTCGACGAGGGCGAGGACGGGCACCAGCGGGGCGGGCAGGCGTTCCAGGAGCCGGTGGCGGGCGGTGGTGAGGTCGGGGGTGGTGCCGGGGTGGGCGACGAGGTAGCCGACGAGCAGGTCGGCGCCGGCGGGGGTCCTGCGGACGGCCGCGGCGGCGGCGCGGATGCCGGGCAGGGCCTGGAGGGCGGCGTCGATCTCGCCGAGTTCGATGCGGCGGCCGCCGAGTTTGACCTGGTCGTCGGCGCGGCCGAGGAAGACGAGGCCTTCGGGGTCGTTGCGCACGAGGTCGCCGCTGCGGTAGACGCGGGGTGAGGCGAGGGCGGGGTGGGCGCTGAACTTCTCGGCGTCCTTGGCGGGGTCGAGGTAGCGGGCGGTGCCGACGCCGGTGATGAGCAGTTCGCCGCTGGCGTGCCAGGGGACGGGGTTTCCGGCCCGGTCGACGACGGCGATCTCCCAGCCGTCGAGGGGGGCGCCGATGCGTACGGGCTCGCCGGGGAGCAGGCGGGCGGCGGTGGCGACGACGGTGGTCTCGGTGGGGCCGTAGGTGTTCCAGAATTCGCGGCCGTCGACGGCGAGGCGTTCGACGAGTTCGGCGGGGCAGGCCTCGCCGCCGACGATGATCAGGCGGACGGCGTCCAGGCATTCCTGCGGCCACAGGGCGAGCAGGGTGGGGACGGTGGAGACGGCGGTGATGCGCCGGGTCACGAGCCAGGGGCCGAGGTCGGTGCCGGCCTTGACCAGGGCGCGGGGGGCGGGGACGAGGCAGGCGCCGTGGCGCCAGGCCAGCCACATCTCCTCGCAGGAGGCGTCGAAGGCCACGGAGAGGCCGGCGAGGACGCGGTCGCCGGGGCCGAGCGGCCGGTGGGTGAGGAAGAGGCGGGCCTCGGCGTCGACGAAGGCGGCGGCGGAGCGGTGGGTGACGGCGACGCCCTTGGGGCGGCCGGTGGTGCCGGAGGTGAAGATGATCCAGGCGTCGTCGGCGGGGCCGGGCCGGGCGGGGCGGCCGCCGGGGTGGGCGGCGGCGCCGGGGTGGAGGCCGCGGCCGGGGCCGAGGACGGCGCAGACGGCGGCGTCCTGCCAGATCATCCCGGCGCGCTCGTCGGGGTCGTCGGCGTCGACGGGGACGTAGGCGGCGCCGCAGCGCAGCACGGCGAGGACGGCGATGTAGAGGTCGGCGGTGCCGGAGGGGATGCGGATCCCGACGCGGTCGCCGCGGCCGATGCCGTGGCCGGCCAGTTGCCCGGCGAGGGTGTCGACCTCGTGGAGCAGGGCGCGGTAGTCGAGGACGGTGTCGCCGGTGTCGAGCGCGGGCGCGTGGGGGTGGGCGTCGGCGGTGGCGGCGACGATGTCGAGCAGGCTGCGGGGGTGGGCGGCCTGGGCCACCGGCCAGCCGGCCGCGGGGCCCTGGTGGGGGCGGTGCAGCGTGCCTGGGCCGGCCGTGTCGTGGCGTGCGTCCATGGATGGGTTTCCTTGGCTCCGGGGTCCTGGGGGCGCGTACGGGTGTACGGGTGTACGGGTGTGACGCCGGGTGACCCGGTTGTCACCTGCGGGAGGGCGCCCACTCACCATGACTCTGCGGGGAGTCGGCTGGATGCAGCGAAGGTTCGATCAAAGGGAATTCTCATCATCGATGCCACATGGGAACAGCAACGGTATGAATCGAATGACATTTCGCGGGTTTTCGCTCATTTCCGCTGGTGAAGAGTAATCGCCGAATACCGGAACGGCGCGACGGTAGGGGGAAGGGTGGTGAACACCATGGCGTCCGGAACGCTACCGGTGGCGAGGGGGTCGCTACCGGATCGGGGGGTTCTGGTCGGATCATCGGACTGTTCACGGTTTTCACATCTTCGTGTGGGATCCTTTCGCACACCTCTCCGCGGCTCGCTCCTGTGAGCGGGCCGGGCAAGGACCCCTCGGGCCGGGAATCGGCCGGGCATTGCGCCGAGGACGAGGGGCCGCGGACAAGCGCCGCCGGCCGGAACGGGAGCGCGCTCGTCTGGTACGTGGCGTACGGCTCGAACCTGCACGCCGCCCGCCTCGCCTGCTACCTGCGCGGCGGGCGCCCGGACGGCGGGGCGCGGACCCAGCCCGGCTGCCGCGATCCGCGCCCGCCGCGCCGGGCGGTGGCCACCGTGCTGCCGGGCACGCTCTACTTCGCCGGGCACTCGCTCACCTGGGGCGGCGGCTCGGCCTTCTACGATCCGGCCACCGTCGGCGAAGTGCCTTGCCGTGCCTATCTGGTGACGGTCGGTCAGTTCAGCGACATCGCCGCCCAGGAGATGCGCCGGCCTCCCGGCACCGACCTCGACCTCGTCCCGGCGCTCACCACCGGGCGCGCCGAGCTGGGCCCGGGCCGCTACGAAACCCTGCTGCACGTCGGCGAGTCGGACGGCCACCCGCTGCTGACCTTCACCGCCTCCCGGGGCGTGGCCGGCGCCGATCTCAACGCCCCCACCCCGCCCTACCTGCGCACCCTGGCCGCCGGCCTGGCCGAGTCCCACGGCTGGGGCCCCTGGCGCGCGGCCGGCTACCTCGCCACCCGCCCGGGCGCGGCCGGGCACTGGACGCCGCGCGCGGTGGCGGCGGTGCTGGGCTGAACAGCGCCGACCGGGACCCGCCGGGCCTGCTGTCCTGCGCTCAGGTCCCGGCCGGGCCGCGGCCGGCCAGCCGGGCGCGCAGGCGCTGCGCCGGCAGGGCGTCCGGGTACGCCAGGAGTGCCTCCCGGGCCCTGCGCAGAGCCTCCTGCTCGATCCCGGCCGGCAGGTCGTCGCGCTCCAGCAGGTGCAGCAGGACGAAGGGGGCCCTCGGCGTCGAGCCACGCCTGGCCAGCCAGTCCGTCGTGTGCCTCAGGAGCAGGGACAGCTGGGCCGGGGAGAGGTCCCGCCGTTCCAGCAGGGCGCAGAGGATCTCCCGGGTCTTGTTGCTGAAGTTCGCCGAGAGCCGCTCCAGTCCCAGCGCCACCGCCCGGGAGGCCTGTTCGGGGGTCAGGTCCGGGCGCCTCAGGAGCGGGCACAGGAACGGCCGTTGGAAGTGGAAGGTGGTGTGGACGGCGCACAGGTCGATCGCGAGGTCGATTCCGAACCGGGCCTGGTCGGGCCGCAGTCCGGTGCGGCGGCCGAGGAGCGAGCCGAGGAGGGCCGGCTGGGCGGGAGCGGCGCGGAGCTCCGCCACCACCAGGTCGGCCACCTCGGTGAGCTGCTCTCCGGTCAGTTCCCTCCGCCACAGCAGGGCCTGGAGGACGCGTCGGCGGTCGGCGGAGGTCTCGTTCAGCTCCAGCCACCGGAACGCCCGGGAGATGAGGGGGCGGGCCTCCTCGGGAGTCAGCGGGTGTTCGAGCAGTCGTTGCAGTGCGACGGCCGCCGCCGGGTCGGCGGGGTCGCCGGCCAGCTGGTGCAGCAGTCCGGTGCCCGCGCCGGTGCCCGCGCCGGTGCCTTCGCCGGTGCCGGTGCCGGTGCCGGTGCCTTCGCTGGCCAGCAGGACGCGCAGGACGTGGCTGCGGTGCGGGCTGGCGGGATGGAGCCTGCTCCAGACCTCGACGTAGCGGGTCACCCGCCGCGCCTGGCCGGGGGTGAGCCTGTGGCACTCCAGGACGACGCGGAGCACCGCGCCCGCGGTGGGGACCTCGGCATGGTGCTCCGCGAGCCAGTCGAGGCCCCGTTCGAGCGCCGCGTGCTCCTCGGGCGCCGTCAGCGCGGGGTGGCTCAGGAGCGTACGCAGGAGCGACGCGGCCCGCAGTGTGCCGGCGGCGTCACGGTGATCGGCGAACCAGGCGAGGGTGCGGCGGACGGCCTCCTCCCGCTGCTCCCCCACCGGGTTCCCGTACGTCAGCAGGTGTTGCAGGACGGCGGCGCTCGCCTCGGACGGGCGGCGCGGGCTCAGCCAGTCGAAGGCGCACTGGACCACCCGAGCGCGGGTGGGTGTGTCGTGGTCCCGCTTGAGCAGCTGTTTGAGGACCAGCGGGGTGGAGCGCCAGCCGGCGTGTCCGCGGACCCACTCCAGGGCGTGGTCCACGGCCAGCCGCTCCTGGCCGCAGGAGAGGTCGTCCCGCTCCAGGAGCGCCTGGATGACGTGGTCGGCGTCGGTCTGCCCGGCCCGCCGGGACAGCCAGGACAGCGAGGCCGAGATCAGCGGCTGCGGCACGTTCTGCGGATCACCGAGGGCCGCCGAGAGGAACGGCCGTGCGGCGTGGTCGAGTTCGGCCCGGATCAGCCAGGGGCGGACCAGCGCGTCCCAGGTCTCCAGGGCCGCGGACTTCCAGGGCGGGTCGAGGGTCATGGCGAGCAGCGCCTGCTCGCCGTCCCGGCCCGCGTGCTCCAGCAGCTTTCCCAGCCTGACGGCGTTGCGGGTGGCCCAGTCCCGGCAGAAGCGCTCCAGTGCGCCGGCCCGGTGGCCCGTTCCCGGCCCGTCCAGGTCGGAGGCCAGCCGCTGCAGATGGCCGGTGAACAGGGCGAACGAGCGGGAGTGCCGGGACGTGGCGTCGAACAGCGTTTCGGCGGATGCGCCGTGGATGCTCCAGCCCGGTGGCGGAAGGAGGGAGTGGAGGACCAGTTCGTCCGTCACGATGTCGTGGACGACGTGGAGTTCGCCCTCGGACTCGTCCATCCACCCCAGCGAGACCAGGGTGTCGGTGACGTGCCGTGCGCCCATGACGCCCGCGGCGGTGGAGGGGTGGGCGTCGAGCAGCGCGTCGAGCGCCTCCTCCACGGCCGGGCGGGGCTGCGGGCAGATGCTGACCGCCGTGGCGAAGGCCAGGTGGGCGAGGTCGGGCAGGGCGGTGGCCAGCGGGCCGGTCGCGTCCCCGGTGCCGACGGGGGTCAGCGAGTCCTGCCGGATTCCCTCCCGGATCCAGCTGACCAGTTCACCGGGGCGCACCCGCGCGAGGTCCGGGGCAAGGTGGCCGGCGCGGATCCGGCGTTCGAGGGCGTCGGCGATGAGCAGGGCGATGACCGGACGGCGCCCGCAGGCCCGTGCGAGTTCCTCCTCCCCCCACCGCTGGAGCGCTTGCGGGGCGACTTCACGAAGGATGTGCGTGATCACCGTGGTCCGGTGGTCCTCGTCCTGGCGCAGCAGGACCTCGTCGAAGAGGAGCCCGGCACCGCGCTGGTGGAGCCGGTGGCGTGCTCCCGGACGGGTCGAGGCGAGGGCCGCGACGTGGACGCCGCACCGTTTGGCCTCGGGCAGCAGGGCGTTGACGAGTGCCCGCAGGTCCAGCTGGGCGCAGGTGTCGAGGGAGTCGAGGACGAGCAGGACCCGGGGCCGTTCGGCCTCGCGCACGACCCGCGAGAGGTCGTCCACCGTCACGGAGTTGTTCGCCTGGAGGTGGAGGACCTGCCAGCCGTCGAGGTGGGCGGCCTGCGCGACCTCGAAGCAGGTCCGGGTCTTTCCCGCGCCGGCCTGTCCGACCAGGAGGACGCCTCGCGGGTCCGGTGTCGAGAGACGGCGCAGCAGGTTCCGCGGCTGGGCCTCGTGGAGGGGGCCGGGGCTGACGAAGGAGAGGCGGTCGTCCACGAGGCGGGTCTCGCGTCCGTGCAGTCCCCGGACGACCTCGTCGTGGGTGTGGATCTCCCGCAGGCGTTGCGCGGACTCCTCGTGGTCGGTCACCGCGACCGGGTCCGGGTCGACGTCATGGGCGCGGAGGTAGCGGACGAACCTGGGGTCCTCGGACAGCCCCTGGAAGCCGGTGGCCGTCAGGCTCGCGGTCCCCCCGCGGGTGTGGTGGCTGCTGCACACGCCCAGCAGTACGTCGTCGCGGGTGAACACGCCGGCGCCGGAGAAGCCCGTCCACGGTGATGCCGGGCCGGGCCGGTCGGTGGGCGCCGCGGGGGGCGCCTCGGGGGGCGGGGAGGTCAGCGACAGTTCCAGGTCGGCACGGCCCAGGAAGGAGCCGAGCAGCACGTCGCCGTCGATCTGCCGGGTGGTCGGCCGCATCCGGTCGATGGCGAAGTCCGGGAAGCCGACCGCGGTGAACGCGATGCGGCCGAGCCGGGTGGGCGCGACGCCGAGCCGGATCGGCGGCAGGTCGCCGTGGTCCTCGGCCAGCACGAGCAGGGCCAGGTCGAGGGAGGGGTCCTGGTGGCTCACCACCAGGTCGACGGCGACGGGTTTGCCGCTCCCGCCGGCCGTTCCGGCCGCCGGACGGACCTCGTAGGCGTAGCGCTCGGAGTCCTCGAAGGCGTGGCGCACGGAGAGTGCGAGACCGCTCGCGAGCAGGAAGCCCGAGGCGAGGAACCGCGTCCCGCCGGTCGTCCGGTCCCGTCGGGCGACCATGACCACCCTGCTCAGCATGCCGTTCGGGCCGCGCCGCATGCCCTGTCCCCCACCAGCCGTTCGGACCGTTCCGCAAAGCCTCCCCGGTGGTGACTACCGCCGTCCGCCGGGCGCCGCCCGGCGTCAGTCGGGCAGCAGGATCCCGGCCTCGGAGTTGGTCAGCACCGCACCGCCCTGCTCGGTCTCGGCCGTCAGTTCCAGCGACACCGTGTGGGTGGCGGTCCTGGCGCCGGCGGCCTTGGCCCCGCCGGAGACCACCCAGAACTTGACCCCGCCCTCGACCTCGGCCGAGGCGGTGACGGCGACCTCGACATCGAGCTTGACCGAGTTGACGCGCAGCCGCACCGGCGAGCCCTCGCCGTCGGCCATCGCGGTGGCAAGCTCCTGCCGAAGCGCCCGAATGGTGTCCGCGAGCCCGATCTCCATACCCGTCCCCTTCGGCCTGCTCCCCGTACACCGGGTGCGGCTACGAGATGATCATCAGTGGGACATGGTAGGCCACTCGCACCCGCCCGGTCCGGGCGACCGGTGAACGGCCGCCGGGGCCGCTCGGCGGTACGGCGCCGCGCCCTCGCGGCGGCCGTACCGTCGAGCGGCCCCGGTCTTCCCACCGGACCTGCCCGGCCGGTCAGGCGAGGAAGGGCTCGGGCCCGAAGCGGCCCCAGGCGACGAAGGCGGCCAGCAGGATGTAGACCGCGTCCACCGCCACCAGCCGGTACTCCCGGCGGCGCATCCGCACGGTCGCCGCCCCGGCCATCAGCAGCACCAGCCCGACGGCCGCCAGCGGCACGAACACCGGCGCGATGCCGAGCACGGCGGGCAGGACCAGCCCCGCCGCCGCCAGCACCTCGACGGCGCCGATGGCCTTCACCCCGCCCGCGCCGAAGTCCTCCACCCAGCGGCCGCTGGCCCCGGCGGCGGCGATCCTCTCCTTCGGCACGGCCACCTTGAACGCGCCGCCCAGCAGGTACACGGCGGCCAGCAGCCCGGCGACGATCCACAGCGCGACGTTCACGGCGTTCCCCTCTCCTCGTGGATCGACCCGGGTCAGTGCTGGTACATGCCGACCTCGTAGCCGCCGCCGGGCTGGCGGAGCATCACATTGGCCCGGTTGAAGGCGTTGATGAGCGCGATCACGCAGACCAGCGCCGCGAGCTGCTCCTCGTCGTAGTGCTTGGCCGCGTTCGCCCACACCTCGTCGCTCACCCCGCCGGCCGCGTCCGCGAGCCGGGTGCCCTCCTCGGCGAGTTCCAGCGCGGCGCGCTCGGCGTCGGTGAACACGGTGGCCTCGCGCCAGACGGCGACCAGGTTGAGGCGCACCGGGTCCTCCCCGGCGTGCACGGCCTCCTTGAAGTGCATGTCGATGCAGGCGCCGCAGCCGTTGATCTGGCTGGCGCGCAGCCGCACCAGCTCCTGGACGGCGTACGGCAGGCTCGACTCGGCGACGGGCTTGTTGGCGGCGATCAGGTGCTTGAAGACCTTGCCCATGACGGGGCTGGCGAAGGCGTTCAGGCGGGGTTCCATGGTGTGCTCCTCGGTCGGTGGTCCCGTTGCTGCCCTTGAAGACAGGACAGCCCGCCGTTTCGTGACATCCCCGCGCCGCCCACGCGCCGTGACCTGCGCCACACCACCCGCCCGCGGGCCGCGGCAGGCCTCGGATAGCCTGCTGGCCACGATCGGGACAGGGGGAGTCCAGGGTGAGTTCGACGGATGTGGCGGGCGCGGCCGGGTACCGGCCGCTGCTGTTCTCCATCGCCTACGGGATGACGGGTTCGGTCGGCGACGCCGAGGACCTCGTCCAGGACACCTTCCTCGGCTTCACCCGCGCCGAGCGGGCCGGCACCGTGATCGCCGACCCGAAGGCGTACCTGACCACGACCGTCACCCGCCTGGGCATCAACCACCTGAAGTCCGCCCGGGTGCGCCGCGAGAGCTATGTCGGCGAGTGGCTGCCCGAGCCGGTCGTGACCACCGCCGGGCGCCCCGGCCCGGCCGAGCACGCCGAGCTGGCGGACACCCTGTCGATGGCGTTCCTGGTGCTGCTGGAGGCCCTCTCCCCCGTCGAGCGCGCGGTGTTCACGCTGCGCGAGGCGTTCGGGTACGGCTACCCGGAGGTGGCGGAGATGGTCGGCAGGAGCGAGGCGAACTGCCGTCAGATCCTCTCCCGTGCCCGCAAGCGCCTGGCCGCGGCCGAGGACGGCCCCGTCCTGCCGGCCCCGGCCCACCGCGCGCAGGGCGAGGAGCTGGCCCGCCGCTTCTTCGAGGCCGCCGAGGGCGGGGACCTGGACGCGCTGCTCGGCATGCTCGCCCCCGACGTGGTGCTCCAGGGCGACGGCGGCGGCAAGGCCCGCGCGCTGGCGCGCTCGCTCACCGATCCGCGTCGCCTCGCCCGGCTGCTGGTCGGCGGCCTGCGCCGCGTCCGCCGTCTGGGCGCGCGCCTCGTCCCGGCCCGGGTCAACGGCCGCCCGGGCGCGGTGGTGTACGACGCCGAGCAGCGCGTGGCCAGCGTCATCGTGCTGGACATCGACGCCGACGGCGCGGTGCGGGCCGTCCACGCCGTGTCCAACCCGGACAAGCTCGGCCACCTCGGTCCGGTCTCCGACCTCGGGCTGCTGCCGGCGCCGAAGTGACCCTCCGGCGTGGCCGCCCACCGGCGGAGCCACCCCGCCGGCACAGTGACCCCGCCGACGCAGCGGCCCCGGCGACACATCGGCCCCGCCGACACAGCCGCCCCGGTGCGCGGGACATGCGGCGGCCCGGGCCCAAACGCCGGACCCGGGCCGTTCACCCCGAGGGTCAGGGGGTGGTGCAGACGGCGGTCGCCAGGATCGACTCCGTCGCGGTACCGGTGTTGGTGCCGCGCACGACCCAGGAGCTGCCGCTCGGGTAGGAGTCGGTGAAGAAGATCCGGAAGGCGCTGGTCTGGCCGCCGCCACCGGTGGGCACCTGGCCGGAGGGACAGGTCACGGTGGCGAACCCGTTGCCGCCCGGGGCCACGTCGACGAAGTCGCCGAAGACCTGGTTGTGCGCGGACAGCAGCGCGGGGTCGGCGGCGGCCTCGTCGTGGGGCACCACGACGCTGGGCTTGCCGGCGGGCTTGCCGTCGGCGAAGGCGACGGCGGCACTCGCGGCCAGGACGCTGAAGGCGGTGAGGGCGGTCAGGACGAGGGGCTTCGTACGGGCCACGGCGGCCTCCTGGGGTGTGGGGTCGGGCTGTGTCGACGGCGGGCCGTTCCCCGCGCCGGCCCCGATCCGTACCCGAACCACCCGGGTCCGCCGCCGGGGAAGGCATCCGCTACCCGGGCGGAGGAACCCCGCTGCCCGGCCGGGCTAACGGGGGCCGCACTCCCCGATTCGATCAACGACACGTCACCGGGGGAAACATGAGCAGCCGTCACCTCGGCCGGTTCCAGCCGCCGGTGACAAACCGAACGTCAGCTACTCGGGCAGCGCCCTGCGCATCGTCCGGACCCCGGGACGCGGCTCCACCACCCACGTCCGCACCCGGGTCCGGGCACCGGTCACGCCGGCGCCCCGGCGACGGGGCGGCGGCGGGTGAACCAGCAGGCCAGCAGCAGGTTGGGCACCCAGCACAGCCAGGCGATGGCGGTGTAGGAGGTGCGGAAGTCCAGGTGCGCGGCCATGGCGACGGCCAGCATGAGCCGCAGGGTGACGGCGGCGAAGGTGAGCGCGAAACTGCGGACCATCCAGCGGCGGTGGTCGACCACCCGCCCGTCGAGGATCGCCCGCAGCCCGGCGCCCCCGGTCACCAGCCAGGCCACGGCCAGGCAGGCGAAGCCGGTCCCGGAGACCGCGCCCCCGTACGCGACGGGCGCCATCAGCAGCGCGCCCGCTCCGCCGACCAGGCAGCCGATCAGGTAGGTGACGCCGATCCGGCGGTGCAGGCGCGGGCGGCGTTCGCGCAGGCGGCGGGAGAACTGCCACGGCCCCACCAGCAGAGCGGTGAGCGCGCCGAAGATGTGGATGTAGAGCGGCACTTCGTGACTCAGGTAGGTGGCGCGCTGCTGCTCGATGAAGACCGCCGGATCGAAGCTGAGGTACTTGGCGGAGACGACGACGATGAGGGTGGAGAGCACCGTCATGACGGCCCAGCCGGCCCGTGTGATGCGCATGGGTCGAGTCTCGGGCCCGGCACCGGGGGTCGGCATCCGGGTTGTCCCCGAGAAAGCACCCTCGGATAACCCTCATCCCCCGTACCGGGGAAGGGAGATGATCGTCTCGGCCCGGCCCGGTCAGGCGGGCTGCCAGAGCTCGATCCGGTTGCCCTCGGGGTCGGTGACCCAGCCGAACCGGCCGACGCCCGCCATGTCCTGGGTCTCCTCGGCCACGTCCGCCCCCCGGGCGCGCAGTTGGGCGAGCATCGCGTCCAGGTCGCGGACGCGGAAGTTGAGCATGGTCCGCTGGGTGCGGGAGCCGAAGTAGTCGGTCCCGGACTCGAAGGCCGCGAAGACCGTCGGCCCGGGCTCCTGGCGCCACAGGCCGTGTTCGTCGGCGTCCAGCCCCAGGCAGTCGCGGTACCAGGCGCCCAGCGCCGCAGGGTCGGCGGCCCGCAGGAAGTACCCGCCGATGCCCACTACTCGTTCCATGCCGCCATCCTGCCAGCACGGCGCCCGGCGGGCCCGGCACCGTGCCACCCGGCGGACGAGGTGTCGCGCGGGCGCGCCTCGAACAACTGACGGAAAAACCCCGGCCCGGCGCGGGGAGTCCGCGCCGGGCCGGGGCGTGACCGGTCAGGTGGCGCGCTGGCCGAGCAGGAGGGCGGGCAGGGAGCGGCCGGCGAGGGCCTCGGCGGCCCGGGCGGCCTGGGAGGGGGCCATGAAGTCCGGGAGGCTGCGGGCGGGGACGAAGCGGGCGCCGAACAGGCCGCTCTGGCGCTGTGCGGGGACGGTGACGAGGGTGCCGTCGGGGACGGTGCCGCCGTCGAACACCAGGGTGAGGCGCTCCAGATGGCGGTCGGCGGGCGTGAAGTCGACGGCGAGGATGTCGCTCAGGCGCAGGTGGAGGCCGGTCTCGGCGTGGAGGTGGCGGGCGGCGGCCAGGTGCGGGGGCTCGTTGGGCCTGGCGGAGCCGCCGGGGAGGATCAGGCCGTCCATGTAGTCGGGGTCGACGAGCAGGACGTCGCCGCGCTGGTTGCGGACGAGGACGAGGCAGCCGAGCCGGCAGACGGGGGGCTTGGCGAGCAGGCGGGGGTCTTGCACGGGGAGGTCGCTTTCTCGACGCGGTGGGGGATGTTCAGTCGTCGTGGGTGAGGCGTTCGTAGCGCAGCCCCTTGCGGAGCAGGTCGACCATGCGCAGGAGGTCGAGCGGGCGCGCGGTGAGGTGGAGGAGGTAGCTGCACGTCAGGCGGCCGTCCGCCCAGTCGACTTCGAGCGTGGGGAACTCGACGCCGCCGAGGGCGAGGACGGTGGCGAGGTCGTCCAGGACGTCGGCGGCCTGCCGGCGCTGCTCGGCGGTCGCGCGGGAGAGGGTGGACATCTCACTTCTCCCCGGGCCGCTTGTGGACCTCGAAGGCGCGCCAGGCGCTGTAGGCGTCCCCGAAGAAGGTGAAGGCGGCGAGTTCGCCGGTGGGCCGGCACAGCCACTCCCCGGTGAGCTCGTTGCGGACCCGGTAGCGGTCGGCCGTGGTGTCGAACCGGACGCCGTAGCCGTGGAGGCGAGGGAGTTGGTCGTGGTGCATGGAAGGGAACCCTCTGCGATCGGAGTTTCACGTTCTGTGCACATGGTGGCGCAAGGTCACCTAGCATCGGAAGCGGCCTGCTACTTGCCGAGGGGCCACAGGGAAGTTGAGAGCTGCCGTGAACAAGAAGAAGATCGACCCCGAGTCGAGCCCGTGGGCGCCCTTCGGAATCCAACTCCGCGCCTTCCGAGAGGCCAAGGACCTCCTCCAGGAGGAGCTGGCCCCGCTCATCGGGTGCTCCCCCTCGCACCTGTCCTACGTCGAACTTGCACACCGACCCCCGAGTCGCAAGCTCGCCGAACTCTCCGACATCGCGCTCGACACGGGCGGCACCATGATGCTGATGTGGTATCAGCTGAAGAACGTCGCAATCCTGGAGGGCTTTCCGGAGTACGCCCGGTACGAGGCGCTCGCGGAGCAGATCAGGATCTTCGAGAACGACGTCATCGCCGGTCTGCTACAGACCAGGGCGTATGCGACCGCGATCCAGCTGGGTGCCGTCAGGCAAGGCATTTCGACCCCGAAACTGGCCGAGGAACGCATCGAGTTCAGGCTCGCCCGCCAGAAGCTCCTGGAGCGGGCCACGCCTCCGCTTGTGCACGTGGTGCTGGACGAGAGCTGCCTGAGGAGGGTCGTCGGGGGGCGAGACGTCATGGTCGAACAGTTGCTCCGGCTTGAGGAGTTGGCCGATCGACCTGAAGTAATCATTCAGGTAGTACCGTTCACCCTCGGCGCGGACCGGTCGCTTACGCACATGGTGCACCTCCTTACCATGCCGACGCGCAAAATTCTTGCTTACGGCGAGATTGAGCAGCGTGGCTACATCGATCGCGATACCAAGTCAGTTGCCGTGCTGGCCAAGGGATACGATCGACTTGCGGTCGAAGCCCTCGGCCGGGCCGAGTCGTTGGCTTTCATCCGTGCAGCAAGGAGGGACCTGGAGTGGACGTCGACCTGACCGATGCCTCCTGGCGGAAGAGTTCATACAGCGGCACAAACGGCGGCGCATGCATCGAGGTCGCCGACGGCTTCGCCGGCGTCATGCCCGTACGCGACTCCAAGGACCCCTCCGGCCCGGCCCTCCTCTTCCCCGCCTCCGCCTGGCAGGCCTTCGTCACCGCCGTCCGCACCGGCGAGTTCGACGCCCGCTGACCACAGCCACCCTCGGCCCCGCCGCCCCAGCCCAGGGGCGGCGGGGCCGGTGGCTGCGGTCAGAGCCCGAAGTTCCAGTCGACGATCATCTGCAGCAGGTCCTTGCGCTCGTCCACGAAGTCCATCGCGATCACGCCGTAGTGCGCGCGCTGGGAGATGCGCGGCGTCAGGTAGTCCTGGATGGAGGGATTGACGACCTTGGCGATCCTGTACGGGGTCTCCGGGAAGCTGCTGGAGCTGGCGAAGTGGAGGTAGAGCTTGCCGTCGTTCTGGCCGTAGAACGCCGTGTCCAGCCCTTCCCTGACCCGCTGGACCTTGCGGCTGGACCCGTCGCTCCACGCGTCCTGCAGCCAGATCCGGGAGTCGTCCCCCCACCGCAGCGGGTCGTAGCGCCCGTCGCCCCAGGTGAAGTCCGACATGATGGGGACGATCTTGCCCCGCACCTGCCCGAGCGTGGGCAGCCCGCCGGGCAGCGATCCGGCCTTGGGGAGCCAGAACCAGGGCCGGTAGTTGCCCTTCCCGTCCATGCCGTCCATGTAGTAGTTGAAGATCTCGCTGAACCGGTAGTCCTGCCCCTCGGTGTACTCCTTCTTGACCCGCATGATGATCGTCTCGCGGGGGTTCGACTTCAGGAAGTCGATGCAAAGGTTCAGCACGTCGCCGAAGTTGATGTTCTGGTAGATCTTGTCGTGGTGGATGGTGAAGACGTCGCCCATCACCCGGCACCGGATGTCGAGGAAGCGCACGCCCGCCTGGAGCTGCTGGGGGATGCGCCACTCCTGGCACTGGGCGAAGCCGAAGGCGCCGCCGTCGTAGAGCGCGCACGTCTCGTGGGTTCCGGGGATCGTCAGCTGCGACAGCTTCACGTTGTCGCCCAGCAACGACATCCACCTGTCGGTGGGGCGGTGGACGAGGCGGTCCGGCGCGGCGACGGCCGACGCGCCCGAGCCGGCGATGCCCAGGGCACCGGTCGTGGCCGCGAGCGCTGCGCCCCTGAGAAGGGTCCTACGGTTGATCGACATGCAAGAAGCCTCCGGACTCGGGGCCCCGATGGTGATCGGGCGTGAACGTTCTCCTTTCCACTCCAACGGACCTCCGCCCGAAGCCGGTTCATCGTCCGCGAACGGCCACCCGCACCGCACCGCCGACCGGCGAGCGGCCCAGGAGCGGGAAGTCGGCCGGGCCGACTTCCCGCGCACGACCGGCGTGCCCACGCATGCCCGGCGGACCGGCCCGCGCCCGGCGCGGCGGGCGGCACGCGGAAAACCCGGTGCGCCCGACGTGACGCCTCGGTAGCCTGCACCGCCATGGCATCGGAACTGGAACGCCCCCCACTCCAGGCGGACGAACGCACCGCGCTCATCGGCTGGTTGGACCTGCAGCGGAAGATCCTGCGCTGGAAGTGCGAGGGGCTGGACGACCGGGACGCGCACCGGGCGGTCGTCCCGACCTCGCCGGCCATGACGATGGCCGGCCTCCTGTCGCACATGCGCTGGACCGAACACCTCTGGCTGGAGGTGATGTTCCTCGGCGGCGACCAGAAGCAGAATCCGTCCTTCGACGAGTCCACCGAGGACGCCGACTGGCACACCGACGGCCGCCCCCTCGCCGACCTGCTCGCGGAGTACGAGGCCCAGTGCGCCCGCAGCAACGAGATCGTCGCGGCGGCCTCCCTGGACGACGTCGGCCGCAAGCCCGGCTTCCGCGCCGGCGGCGCCAACCTGCGCTGGATGCTGATCCACCTCGTCGAGGAGACCGGCCGCCACGCGGGGCACGCCGACATCGTCCGCGAACTCCTCGACGGCTCGAAGGGCTACTACTAGCGGTTCCACCGGACGTCACCGCTTCCACCGGCCGACGGCCCGGGAGCGGGAACCGCGGCCGGCGGGTGCGGGACGCTCCGTCAGGTCCCGTCCCGCGCCGGACCAGCCGTGAAGGGGCCCGGGACCGGGCAACTCCCGGTGATCCGGATGCCGATGACGCCCTGCTAGGGTCCGGACCCGTGACGGACAGGGTGCAGAAGCAGTACGAGGCGATGCGCGGGCACTTCCACCGGGCCGCCGGGCAGCGCGGGTTCACGCTCGACCCCGCCCAGGAGCTCCCGGTCGAGCGGCTCAGCCGGCTGGCCGGCGAGCTGGCCCACCCGGCCTGGCGGCTGCGCCGCGGTCCGCGGCACCTCTACCTCTGGGGCCCGGTCGGCCGCGGCAAGAGCTGGCTGGTGGACACCTTCCTCGACGGGCTGGCGACCCCGCGCAAGCGGCGGCTGCACTTCCACGACTTCTTCCGCCGGCTGCACGAGGGCGTCGCCCACCACGCCGGGAGCCGCAGCGCGGACGGCGCGGCGGTGGACCGGGCCGTGGACGAGCTGCTCGGCGACTGCCGGGTCCTGGTCTTCGACGAGTTCCACGCCCACGACGCGGGTGACGCGATGCTGGTGGCCCGTCTGCTGCACACCCTGCTGGACCGGCGGATCACCCTGGTCACCACGTCCAACTACCCGCCCGCCGGGCTGATGCCCGACCCGCTGTACCACCACCTCTTCGAGCCGACGATCAGGCTGATCGAGGAGCGGATGGACGTGGTCGACGTCTGCGGGCAGGTCGACTTCCGGCGCCTGCCCGGGTCGGAGCGCGCCCACGGGTTCGGCCTCGGCGCCCGGCTCCGCCCCGGCGACGAGGCCTCGGCCGGCCTCACGGCGCCCCGGCCCGAGGAGGCGGGTCCGGTGGCCGCCCACCACCGCGAGCTGCCGGCCCGGGCGGTCCGCGAGGACCACGTGTGGTTCGGCTTCCCGGAGCTGTGCGAGGGCCTCACCTCCGTCGCGGACTACCTCGCACTCGCCGACCGCTTCCCCACCGTCGTCCTCGACGGCGTCCCGCCGCTCGCCGAGGCGTCCCCCGACGGCCGCCGGCGCTTCGCCAACCTGGTCGACGTCTGCTGCGACCGCGACGTCCGCCTGGTCCTGATCGGCGCCGACCCGCTCGCCGGCCTCCCCGCCGGCTCCGCCCTCATGCGCGACCTCGACCGCACCGCCAGCCGCCTCGCCCTCCTGCGGCAGCCGGCCCGGGAGGCCGCCGGCTGAGCACCCCACCGGGCCACCGCCCCCGGGCCACCGGCGGAAAGGGCGGTGGCCCACCGGAGCGCCGGAGCCGCCGCCCTAGCTGCGGGTGAAGGTCCCGAGGCCCTCGTGGTCGAGCTGTTCGACCACCACCGTGGAGGCCCGGCCGTCGGCGCCCACGGTGAACGTCACCCCGGACAGGCCGACGGCGTTCTCCCCGCGGGTGCGGAAGCTGAACACGTCCCCGGCGTAGTGCTGGAGCGGGAACTGCAGGTCCTCCGGGCCCAGGCTCATCACCAGGGCGCCGCCGTTGCCGGTGGTCACGGTCAGCGGTCCGTAGTGGCCGTTGGCGTAGGTGCCGACGTAGGCCGCGTCGGGCTCGGCGGGGGCGGCGTCGGCCGGGGGCTTGGTGTAGTCGGTGGGTGAGACGCCGCTCAGGAGGGCGGCGGGGACGACCTTGCCGAGGAAGGCGAGCCAGTCGACGGTCTCGTGGCCCTCCTGGGCGAGGTCGAAGAACTCCTCGGCCACCGCCTCGGGCAGGCCGGTGGGCTGGCCGTTGGTCAGCACGACGATGCCCAGCTGCTCGGCGGGCAGCAGGGTGACGACGGTGGCGGCGCCCAGTGCGAAGCCGCCGGAGTGGTTGAGCCGCAGCCGGCCGCGGGTGTCGCGGCCGACGTTCCAGCCCAGGCCGTACTGGCCGGGGTTGCCGGCGGGCGCGGCCGGCGGGTTGGAGAGGCTGTGCGGCAGCCAGGTCTCGCTCAGCGCGGCGGTGTCGACGATCTGCCGGCCCTCGAAGGAGCCGCCCGCGAGCTGCAGCCGCATCCAGCGGGAGAGGTCCTGGACGGTGGAGCTGACGCCGCCGGCCGGGGACTGGGGGTCGGCGTTCTCGGTGGTGCTGACCTGCCAGCCGGTGCCGTCGCTCTTGCGTACGTGCGGCACGGCCTTGTTCGCCGCGCTGTCGTAGGCGGAGCGCAGGGAACTGGTGGAGGTCATGCCGAGCGGCTTGTAGAGGGTGTCGGAGGAGAGGGTCTCCCAGGGTGCGCCCTTGGTCCTGGCGACGGCCACGGCGGCCTCGGTGAGGCCGTAGTTGGTGTAGGCGTAGCTGGCGCGGAACGGGGCGAGGGGCTGGTCGCGCAGGTGCTGGAGGATGTAGTCGCGCTGGTAGCCGAGGTCCTGGAGGAGGTCGTCGGCGTGGTCGGGCAGGCCGCTGCGGTGGGAGAAGAGGTCGGCGATCGTCACGTGGCCGGTGACCCAGGGGTCGGCGAGGGCGAAGCCGGGGTCGTGGGCGGTGACGGGGTCGTCCCAGGCGGCCGACTTCTGGCCGACGGCCGTGGCGACGACGGTGGAGGCGATCGGTTTGGAGACGGAGGCGAGCTGGAAGACGGTGTCGGGGGTGACGGTGTCCGGTTTGCCGAGTTCGCGGACGCCGAAGCCCTTGGCGTGGACGACCTTGTCCTGGTGGACGACGGCCAGGGCCAGGCCCGGCACGCCGGTCCTGCGCAGGGCGTCCTGGACGTAGGCGTCGATCCGGTCGACGGCGGAGGCGACCTGCTGGTCGGTCAGCTGCGGTGAGGGCTGCGGCGGCGCGGTGGGCACGGTGCCGGGGGCGGCCTCGGGGTCGGAGGCTGCGGAGGTGCACCCGGCGAGCAGCAGGCCGGCCAGCAGGGGCGCGGCGATGCGGTGGCCCGGCCCGGAGGCGGTGCGGCGGTGCATGCGGGTCCTCCCTCGTCCGGGCGGCACGGGCCGTGCGCCTCATCGCGTGAGTACGTGAGTATTCGACGGCCCGGCGCGGCCCGGGCGGGCGCCGCGCACCGCCGTGGGCGCGTTCACCCGTCCGGCGGCGGGGAGGGGTCGGGGCGACACGCCGGGGCTGCGCCGGGCGGTGCGGAGCGGGAAGTCGGCCGGGCCGACTTCCCGCGCGCGCCTGCTCCCCCGCCCCTGGCCGACGGAGCCGTCCTACTCGACGACCTCGGCCTTCTCGATGACCACGTCCTCCTTGGGGACGTCCTGGTGGCCGCTCCTGGAGCCGGTGGGCACGGTCTTGACGGCGTCCACGACGTCCTGGCCCTCGACCACCTCGCCGAAGACGGCGTAGCCCCAGCCCTGGGCGTTCTTGCCGCTGTGGTCGAGGAAGTCGTTGTCGGCGACGTTGATGAAGAACTGGGCGGTGGCCGAGTGCGGGTCCCCGGTGCGGGCCATCGCGACGGTGTACTTGGTGTTCTTCAGGCCGTTGTCGGCCTCGTTCTGGATGGGGGCGCGGGTCTTCTTCTGCTTCATGCCGGGCTCCATCCCGCCGCCCTGGACCATGAAGCCGTTGATGACCCGGTGGAAGACCGTCCCGTCGTAGAAGCCGTCCCGGACGTACTGGAGGAAGTTCTCCACCGTTTCCGGGGCCTTCTCCGCGTCGAGGCGCAGGACGATGTCGCCGTGGTTGGTGCTCAGTTTGACCTTCGACACGATGACCTCACTGTACGGGTTGCGGCGGCTACGGATTGCTCACGCGCATTGTGACAGGAGGGACGGCCGGTCACCGTCGAGGCGCCTCAGTTGGCGAGGGTGAAGTCGCCGCCGACGGGGGCGGCGAGCTTGTCGATGCCGGTGAGGGCGGTGAGGGTGGGCACCGGGGTGCTGCTGTCGGCGGTGGTGCCGTCGCCGAGCTGGCCGGAGCCGTTGCTGCCCCAGGAGTGCACGGTGCTGGTCCCGGACAGGGCCACGGTGTGCTCCCGGCCGCCGGCCACCAGCCGTACGCCGCTCAGGCCGGGGACGGTGACGGGGGTGACGCGGAAGACGGTGGTGCCGTCGCCGAGCTGGCCGGCGGTGTTCTGGCCCCAGGCCTTGAGGCGGTGGTCGGTGTCGACGACGGCCATGCTGTGGTTGCACCCGGCCGCGATCCGGGTGACCCCGCCGGTCCAGGCCCCGTGGGTGGTGACGGGGGTGTAGCGGTTGATGGTGGTGTTGTCGCCGAGCTGGCCGGTGGCGTTGTAGCCCCAGGCCTTCACGGCGGCGCCGCTGCCGGGCGTGCCGACCAGGACGAGGTTGTGGCTGGCGCCGGCGGCGATCCGGCTGACGCCGGTCAGTCCGACGACCCGCGCCGGGAGGCCGCGGTTGGTCGAAGTCCCGTCGCCGAGCTGGCCGTTGCTGTTGTAGCCCCAGGCCCAGACGGTACCGTCCTCGCGCAGCGCGAGGCTGTGGTGGAGGCCGGCGGCGATGGCGACGACCTTGTGGAGGCCCTCGACCCGCACCGGGACGCCGCTGTCGGCGCCGGTGCCGTTGCCGAGCTGGCCGTGGTTGTTCTGGCCCCAGGCCAGGACGGTGCCGTCGGCGAGCAGGGCGAGGCTGTGCGCGCCGCCGGCGGCGATGTCGGTGGCGTCGGCGAGATTGACCACCTGGCCGGGCGCGTTGTGGCTGAACACCGTGCCGTCGCCGAGCTGGCCCGAGCCGTTGACGCCCCAGGACTGCACCGTGCGGTCGGCCAGCAGGGCCAGCCCGTGGCCGAGGGTGGCACCGGCCCCGCCGGCGGCGATCTTCACCACGTCGGCGCTGGTCAGCCCGAGCACGGCGGTGGCCGTGGTGCGGAGGTCGGCCCAGGTGCCGTCCCCGAGCTGGCCGGAGCGGTTGTTGCCCCAGGACTTCAGGCGCTTCTCTGCCATGCGACGATGCCTCTTTACTTGTATGACAATAAGTCAAATCGTCGACATGTCAGATCTGTTGACGAGTCCACGATCATGGACCGACGCTACCCACGCGCACGTCACCGGCACGGGAAACGGCGGCGCCGGCCACTCGATCGGGTGATGGCGGCCCTCCGGCGCGGCCGACGGCCGTACGTCCCGCAGCGCATGGCGCGGGACGTACGGCTCAGCGGGTACGGAAGGCCTGCCGGTAGGCGCCGGGGGTGGTGCCGGTGCGGGCACGGAAGCGGCGGCGCAGGTTGACGGCGGAGGTCAGCCCGACGCGGGCGGCGATCGCGTCGACGGGCAGGTCGGTGTCCTCCAGCAGGACGCGGGCCGCGGCCAGCCGGCGGGCGAGCAGCCAGGCGCCCGGGCTGGTGCCGAGGTGGTCGGCGAAGCGCCGGGCCAGGGTGCGGGGCGAGACGCCGAGGCGGGCGGCCAGGGCCTCGACCGACAGGGGCGTGCCCAGGCGCTCGTCGGCCCAGGCGAGCAGGCCGTCCAGCGCCTGCCCCGACGACACCGGCACCGGCACCGGCGGTGACGGCGGCGGAGGTGACGACGCCGGCGCGTACGGCGTGCGGTCGTCGTCGGGGTGCGGCGCCATCGCCATGTGCCGGGCCAGCGCGGCGGCGTGGGCGGCGCCGTGGTCGCGCCGGACCAGGTGCAGGCACAGGTCGAGGCCGGCGCCGGCGCCCGCGCTGGTGGCGACGTCGCCGTGGTCCACGTAGCGCCGGTGCGGCTCGACCCGGATCCGGGGGTACGCGCGGCGCAGCTGGTCGGCGCGGGCCCGGTGGGTGGTGGCGGTGCGGCCGTCGAGCAGTCCGGTGCGGGCCAGGGCGAACACTCCGGAGCAGATGGCGGCCAGCCGGGCCCCGCGGGCGTGCGCCCGCAGCAGGGCGCGGCGCACGGGGTCGGCGAGGGGTTCGTCCACGGGCAGCCAGCCGGGGACGATCACGGTGTCGGCGGTGTCGAGCGCGTCGAGGCCGTGCGGCACGGACATGGTGTAGCCGCCGGTGGTGGGCACCGGGCCGGGGACCTGCGTGCAGGTGGCGAAGGTGTAGTGCTGCGGCAGGCCGGGTCTCGGTGTGCCGAAGACCTCGGCGGCGCAGCCGAGTTCGAAGGTCGACTGGACGGGCCGGACCAGGGCCACCACGCGGTGCATGGCAGGAAAGTACCCCAGGGTGTCGCGGTGGGGCCTGTCCGGGCCGGCCGGGGCGCGGCACCGTTGCGGGCATGTACCCGGAGATCCTTGCCCAGCAGGGCTACACGTCCGTGTCCGTCGACGAGTCCCCGGTCCGCGAGCTGTTCCCCGGTGTCCGGCTGCGGGCCCTGTGGCGGGGGCCGGACGGCGCGCACGCCCATGTGCTGGAGATGGCGGCGGGCTCCCGCTGGCCGCACCGTGACGTCCACGAGCCGGGGCCGGAGGAGGTGTTCGTGGTGGCGGGCGTCTTCAACGACGGGGCGCGGGACTACCCGGCCGGTACGTTCCTGCACGCTCCGGCGGGGTCGTGGCACGTGCCGTCGACGGCCGTCGGCTGCACGCTGTTCGTGTTCTACCCGCAGGGGTAGGGCCGCGGGGAGCGGGAGCGGGAGGCCGCCGGGGCCGCCGGGGCCGGGCTTCCCGCCCCGCTCCGGGCCGGTCAGGAGCCGGGGTTCAGCGAGGCGTTGACGTCCTTGAGGAACTCGGCGACGGGGCGGCCGAGCAGGTCGGAGCTGTCGAGGGAGACGCCGTAGCGGTTCTCCAGGTCGGCGAGGACGCCCAGCACGCCCAGGGAGTCGACGCCGAGGTCGAGGAACATGCGGCCGGGGTCGGCGAGTTCCTCGGCGGTGACCTGGACGCCGGCGCGGGTCCTGACCAGGGTGGCCAGTTCCTCGTAGGTGATCTCCGTGGCCATCGGGCCCTCCGGGGGTGCGTGGGTGGCAGGGCCGACGGCGGTCGGGTCGTTCGACGGGTGGCCCTGTGGGCGCAGTTGTACGTGGTCGCCAGGCGCCCGGTCCAGCTCGTTCACTCGTACGTGTGAGGCCTTCACGGGGATGGTCGGGACGGTCCGCCGGGCCGGGCGGGCTCAGGTCCGGGCGCCCGTGGCCCGGCGGGCTCAGGCCGCGCCGAAGTGCCGTTTGGTGTCGGCGATCAGCGTCCGCTGGAAGGCCGCCCCGGGCATGTCGGTCAGTGCCGCGGGGCGGCGCAGCAGTGGGGCCGGCTCGTAGGCGAAGGTCCAGGTGAAGCGGGTGCCGCCGCCCGGGAGGGGTTCGAGGAGGTAGTCCTCGCCGAAGCGCCGGTACAGCGGCAGGGAGGCCTCGGTGACGCGGAACGCGTGCCGCGTGCCCTCCTCCCAGAGCGTGAACTCCTCGCGCAGCCGCAGCGTCCCGAGCGCGGTGATCTCCCGGGTGGTGCCGACGCCGTGCGGGGCCGGTGAGGTGTAGCGGCCGCCGGCCAGGCCCCGGCACCAGGACAGCGGTGCCGGGCCGGCGAGCCCCGCCCACACGCTCCGCGGTGCCACCGGCAGGTCCATCACGTGGCGGTGGCGGTGCGGGGCGGTGTCGAAGAAGGAGGCGTCGAAGCGCTCCAGTGCGAACCAGGGCATCGGGGCCTCCTCGTGGCGGGTCGGGGGATGCGCCCGAGCGTACCGGGCGGGAAAGCCGGGCGCCCCGTCAGGTCGGGCGCCCCGTCGGGCCGGGGGCCGTCAGACGATGCGGTGGGCCAGGCCCGGGTAGTCGGCGACCAGGCCGTCCGCGTCCAGCAGCAGGTCCGCCCGGTAGTCGCCGGAGGCGTAGCGGACGGTGGCGCGGCCGTCCTGGTGGCGGCGCAGGTGGGTGTAGGTCTGGCGGGAGGGCACGACGACCAGCTCGGGCACGCGGATCCAGGCCATCAGGAAGTGGTGTTCGCCCGGGCCGCGGTGGAGGGCGTGGCGCAGGACGGGCGGGGTGTTGGTGAGCGGGGACAGGCCGAGGTCGCAGTCGAGGGCGCCGTCGAGGTCGGGGCGCGGGGTGCCGTCGACGGTCCAGTGGCCGGTGGTCTCGTCGCGGCGCAGGTCGAGGGTGCGGACGGCGTCCGGGGTGCGGGCGGTGACGTGCATGCGGCGGGTGGTGAAGCCGTCGCCGGTGTCTAGTTCGTAGTCGAGCCAGTACGGGGCCGGTTCGGCGGCGGCGACGCGGCCGCGGGCGGTCAGGGCGGTGGGGCGCAGGTCGATCCAGGAGGTTTCCAGGCCGGCGGTCTCGGTGACCCGCCAGGTGGGTGCGGCGGTGCGGGCGGCGGCGTTGTCGGCCTGGTCGGTGCGGCTGTTCATTCGTGCACGGTACTGCCGGGTGCCGACAGCGGCCCCGACGGGCCGTCAACGCGGGCGGATCCTTCGTACGGGTGAGGGTGGGGGCGGGGAGTGCCTCGTGCGGGGCGTGATGGGGCGCGCGGCGGCGGTGGGCGCCGTCCTGGGCTCTCCATAATCGCGTGGGTGATCACATCCTGTGACGAAGCGGTGGCCCGATTGCGGGCCGTGCCCGGGCTGTCGTGCTGTGCCCGCCCCCTGTTCATGCTGCCGCTGCTGCGCACCGGCTGCCTGTCCGCCGTGCTGAGCGTGGAGGGCGCGGACGCGGGCTGGGAGGGCGAGTTCGGGGCGCTCTTCCATGCGCTGGAGCCGGCCAGCGGGGTGCGCGACCACACCTCGCTGGGTGCCGGTGTCCACGAGGTGCTGCGCCGGATCGCCCGCACCGGCGCCAGCGCCGGGGCCTGGCGGGGCCGGGAGCTGGCGCTGCTGCCCTACACCGCGATGAAACCCGAGTGGCGCTCGGCACTCGACGTGCTCGGCGCCCGCCTGGCGGAGCCGCCGCGGCTGGCCCTGCCGGTGCTGGGCGACAAGCGGGCCCAGCGCGCCTGGCTGCGGTCGGTGGGGGCGGTGACGCCGTCCGACGCGGTGGTCCCGGCGCTCGACCACCGGGAGCTGCGCCGGCGCTTCGGCGACCGCTACGTGGTGCAGACGCCGACGGGTTCCAGCGGCAAGGGCACCCACCTGGTCACCGACGAGGCGCAGCTGCAGCCGATCCGCCGGGCCGGCGGCGGGCCCTGGCTGGTGAGCGGCTACGTCGAGGGCGTCGCGGTCAACCTGCACGTCCTGGTCTCGGCGGACAGCACGGTGCGGGTGCTGCGCCCGTCCGTCCAGCTGACCCGCGTCGAGGGCATCGGCGCGCCCTTCGGCGCCTACTCCGGCTGCGACTTCGCGGCCCCGGCCCTGCTGTCGCCGCTCGCCCTGGCCCGGGCCGGCACCGCGGCGCGGCGCGTCGGCGAGGCGCTGGCCGCGCTCGGCTACCGGGGCCTGTTCGGCGCCGACTTCGTCCTGGACGGCGAGCGCCCGCTGCTGCTGGAGCTCAACTGCCGCATGCAGGGCTCGACCTGGCTGCTGGGCGAGCTCGAACTGGCCGAGCACGCGCTGCCGTCCGCGCTGCGCCACGTCCTGGAGCTCTACGGGCACGCCACCGGCGGCGAGCCGCGCACGGACGCGGCGGGCGCCGTGCAGCTGGTGGTGCGGCACACCGGCACCCCGGTGCGGGTGGCGGCGGCGCCCGGCGGCGGTCTGCACCGGCTCAAGGACGGGCGGCTGCGGTACTGCGGCGCCGGGTTCGGCCTGCTGGAGTGCGGGCCCGACGACTGCGTGCTGCTGCAACTTCCCTCCCCCGGGACGGTGTTGCTCCCCGGGGTGCCGCTCGCCCGGGTCGTGGCCCGGCACCCGCTGACCACCCCGGACGGCACCGCGCTCACCGCGCCCGGACGGCGGCTGGTGGACGCCCTGCGCGCGGGCTTCGTCCTCGAACCCCTCGACGAACCCGCGGGAACCGCCGTCCCCTGCGCGTCGCGGTGAGGAGACCCGTGCCGAGGACACCCGTGCCGCTGTACGTCCGCGCCGCGGTGCCCGCCGACCTGCCCCGGCTGGCCGCGCTGCGGGCGGAGGCGGCCGCCTGGATCGCGCTGGAGCACGGCTCGGCCCAGTGGTCGGCCCCGTACGACCCCGAGCGCGGCCTGACGCTGATCGCCCGGGGCGCGACGGTGGTCGCCGCGCTGGCGCCGCAGGGCGAGGCCGTCGCCACCGTGACGCTGCGCCCCACCGGCAGCCCCCGCCTGTGGAGCGGCGAGGAACTCGCCCGCCCGGCCCGCTACGTGAGCTCCTTCACGGTGGACCGCCGGTACGCCGGGCGCGGCATCGGTGCCCGTCTGGGCGACTGGGCCGCCTGGCGGGCCGCGCGGGCGGGCGCCGGGCTGCTGCGGGCGAACGTGTGGAGCGACAACGCCGCCCTGCACGCCTACTACCGTGCGCAGGGCTGGCGTTGGGTGCGCACGGTGGCCCACAGCCGCAGCGGCGCCCTGTTCGAACGCGCCACGAGCGCGGTGGCGCCGCCGCGGGTCCACGAGGCGGACCGCGTGCGGGCGTGAGCCGTGCCCGCCCGTGCCCCGGCCCGCGACGACGCGCCGACCGCCACGCCCTCTCGACGCGGACCGCCGCGGGCGAGCATCCTCGTGTCCCGGTGCGCGGCGTGCGGCCGCGCACCGTCCCCGCGTCGAGTGGAGGAACCCCCGTGGACCCCGTGGAGCGTCTCGTACTGGACCCGACCGGCCGCGCCCGCGATGCCGAGAGCGCCGAGCTGTGCGCGCGCGGAGCGGCCACGCCCGTCGACATCCTGGGCGTGCGGGCCTGGTCGGTGTCCGACCCGGTGCTGCTGGAGGAGCTGACCAAGGACCCGCGCGTCTCCAAGGACGGCGCGCAGCACTGGCCGGACTTCGCCGAGGTGGTGCGGACCTGGCCGCTGGCGATCTGGGTGAGCGCGCACAACATGTTCAACGCGCACGGCGCCGACCACCGGCGGCTGCGCCGGCTGGTGGGCGGCGCCTTCACCGCCCGCCAGGTCGCCACCATGACCGCCCGCGTCGAGGAGCTGACCGACGCCCTGCTGGACGGCCTGGCCGCCTGCGCCCCCGGCGAGGTGGTGGACCTGCGCGAGCGCCTGGCCTACCCGCTGCCGATCCAGGTCATCTCCCGGCTGCTGGGCCTGCCCGACAGCATCACGGACACGTTCCGGGGCATGGTCGACAAGGTCTTCTCCACCACCCTGTCCGCCGAGGAGTCGGCGGCCACCGTGACCGCGTTCCTGGCCCTGCTGGAGGAGCTGATCGCCGCCAAGCGCCGCGAACCGGGCGAGGACCTGACCTCGGCGCTGATCGCCGCCCGCGACCACGAGAGCGACGGCGACTCCCGCGCGCTGAGCGAGGAGGAACTGCGCGACACCGTGCTGCTGATCGTCTCGGCCGGCTACGAGACCACCGTCAACCTGATCGACAACGGCATCACCGACCTGCTCACCCACCCCGGGCAGCTCGCCCTGGTGCGCGCGGGCAAGGCCGGCTGGGACGACGTCGTCGAGGAGGCGCTGCGCCGCAACGCGCCGGTCGCGCACCTGCCGATGCGCTACGCGGTGGAGGACATCGAGCTGCCCGGCGGGGTGACGGTGCGCCGGGGCGAGGCGATCCTCGCCGCCTACGCGGCCGCCGGGCGCCACCCGGTGCGCTACGGCGACAGCGGCGCCGACTTCGACGTCACCCGGCCGGTCAAGGACCACCTCGCCTTCGGGCACGGCGTGCACTTCTGCCTCGGCGCGCCGCTGGCCCGCCTGGAGGGGCGCACCGCGCTGAGCCGGCTGTTCGAGCGCTTCCCCGACCTCGCCCTCGTCCCGGACGCGCGGCTGGAGCCGGTCGACTCGCTGATCTCCAACGGGCACCGGGCGCTGCCGGTGCTGCTCGGCCCGCAGGCGCCGAAGGCGTCCTGACGCTCCGGCGCCAGCGTCGGCCACCCCGGCGCCCCGCCCGTCGGCCCGCCACGCGCCACGCGCCCACCGTCCCCCCTTGCGACGTCGCCCGGGTGGCGCAGCGGGGCGGGCCGGTACGGGCGGGTCGTGTTAGCAATGGCCGGAGGGGGCGGGGGGTGTCCACGCGGACGCACGCGAAGCACTGGAGACCGGAGACCGTCGTGTCGCACCACCTCAGCGGACCGAACCTGCGCTCACCGGAGGGTGACGCGCGCCTGGATCTGACCGACCTGTTCGCCTTCGCCTCGCCGGAGCCGGGCCGGACGGTGCTGATCATGAACGTGAACCCGGTCGCGCCCAGTGGCGGGCAGGCCTTCCATCCGGAGGCGGTGTACCGGATCGACATCGACACCGACGGCGACCAGCGGGCCGACATCGCGTACAGCTTCACCTTCTCCGAGCCGGTGGGCGGGGCGCAGAGCATGACGGTGCGGCGTACCACCGGTGAGGGGGCGCGCGGGCACGAGGCGACCGGTGAGGTGCTGGTGTCGCGGGCGCCGGTGAGTTTCACGGGCACCCCGGCGGTGGTGGAGGCGGGGTCGTACCGGGTGAGTGCGGGGCTGCGCAGCGACCCGTTCTTCGCGGACCTGGACGGGATCGTGAAGGACTTCCAGTGGACGGGGGTGGACTGGGGCGCGGACAAGAACGTCTTCGGGATCGTGCTGGAGGCGCCGGACGCGGCGTTCGGCGAGGCGCCGGAGATCGGGGTGTGGGCGCGGGTGAGCGTGCGCAAGGACGGTCGGCTGGTGTCGGTGGACCGGGGTGCGCATCCGTCGCTGACGGCGTACTTCAACGAGGAGGGCGTGAAGGACGCGTACAACGCCGGGGAGCCGGTGGACGACTGGGTGACCTACCGTGATCCGTGGACGGCGAAGCTGCAGCACTTCGGCGGGTACACCACGGACGCGGCGCACGCGCAGCTGCGGATCGTGCTGCCGGACGTCCTGCGCTACGACCGGGCCCGCCCGGCCGTCTACCCGAACGGGCGCTCGCTGACCGACGACGTGACCTCGGCGCGGCTGACGATGCTCACCGACGGCAAGGTGTCCGGTGACCACATCGGGCCGCACTCCGATCTGCTGCCGGCCTTCCCGTACCTGGGCCACCCGCACTGACCTTCGGGGCCCGCCCCGCGGAGCGCGCCGCCCCGCGGAGCGTTCCGCCCGGTGGAGGGTTCCGGCTCGCGGGGCAAGCAGGCGCGCCCCTGTCAGATGTCAGGGACCGCTGCGGGCGCCGGATTCCTAGGCTGACGGGCACCGGACGGACGGGTCGTCCGTCCTCGTACCAGCCAAGGGAGAACCACTCATGCGCAGGATCACCCACGCCGTCGCCGCCCTGGCCATGGCCGCCGCCGCGCTGACCACGATGGGGGCCGGCAGTGCCGGCGCCGCGGCCGGCGACTGGGCGGGCTGCCCGTCCGGAGCGGTCTGCGTCTACCCGCAGGACCAGGACCCGGCGGTCAGCCCCAGTGCCGTCTACCGGAGCTACGGCGCGCACAACCTGAGCGGCCAGTACGGCAACCACTGGGTGCTCAACAACCAGACCGGCGGCGCGCACGCCCACCTGTGCCGTGCCTCGGGCGGCGGTGACTGCGTCTACGACATCGCGGCGCAGCGCGGCGTGTACGACGACCTGGGTCCGATCAACTCGATCACGCTCGACCGTCCCTGACGTTCCGTCAGGTCAGAGCCGCGGGGTGCCCGCCGTCCGAGGGGAGCGGCGGGCATTCCGCTTTCCCGCGCCTCGGACGCGCCGCCCGTCCGAGGCGTGTTCATGAAGATAACGAATGGTGGTGGATTCCGGGGAGTCTGGTTTTACTTATTGACGTCATGTACGCGCCCAGGTTTAACTCCCCCCACCCCGCCGCGAAGCCGCGGCGATCCCAGGGAGAGGTATCCGATGAACGCCGTACTGCGTCGCGCCCTCGTCTCCACCATGGGCCTCGCGCTGACCCTGTCCATGACCGCCGCGTGCGGGAAGGCCGGCGGCGCCAAGAACGAGGCATCCGCCGCCGGCAACCCCGACGCCATCGGCCTGCTGCTGCCCGAGAACGCCTCCTCCGTGCGCTACGAGTCCTTCGACCGGCCGTTCATCGAGGCCAAGGTCAAGTCCCTGTGCGCGCAGTGCAAGGTGCTGTACAACAACGCCGAGGGCAGCGCCGCCAAGCAGAAGCAGCAGTTCGACACCCTGCTCACCCAGGGCGTCAAGGTGATCATCCTCGACCCGTACGACGCCGACTCCACCCAGAGCTGGGTCGAGGAGGCCGCCGCCAAGGGCGTCAAGGTCCTCGCCTACGACCGCCTGGCCAGCGGCCCGGTCGCCGCGTACACCTCCTTCGACAACGAGAAGGTCGGCGAACTCCAGGGCCGGGCCCTGCTGGACGCGCTCGGCCCGCAGGCCGCCGAGGCCAACATCGTCATGATCGACGGCGACGAGGCCGACCCGAACTCCGCGCAGTTCAAGTCCGGCGCGCACAAGGCCCTCGACGGGAAGATCAAGAAGGTCGTCTACGAGCAGTCCGGGCAGTGGAACGCCGCCGTCGCCGCGCAGAAGATCTCCGCCGCCGTCACCGAGTTCGGCAAGAACGGCTTCCAGGGCGTCTACTCCGCCAACGACGGCATGGCCGCCGCCATCATCACCCAGCTCAAGGGCGCCGGCATCAACATCCCCGTCGGCGGCCAGGACGCCAGCCTGGACGCCATCCAGCGCGTCGTGAACGGCGACCAGGCCTACACCATCTACAAGGCCTACCGCCCGATCACCGACACCGCCGCCGAACTGGCCGTCGCCCTGCTGCGGGGCAAGGACGTCAAGAGCATCGCCCCCGACAGTGTCGACAGCGCCACCGCCAAGAACATCCCGTCCAAGCTGCTGGACGCCAAGGTCGTCACCAAGGACACCATCGCCACCACCGTGGTGGCCGACGGCATCTACAAGGTCTCCGACATCTGCACCGCCGACTACGCCGCCGCGTGCGCCGCCGCCGGCCTCAAGTAGGCCTCCTCCAGCAGGACCCCTTCAGCAGGCCCCTCTCCAGCAGGCCTCGGCTATCACACCAAGTAGCCGCTCCCCCAAGGTGGTTGTTCCCGTGACAGGCGCACCCGTCCTGCAGCTGCGCTCGGTCTCCAAGCGCTTCGGTGCCGTCCAGGCCCTCACCGACGTCGACCTCACCGTCCACGCCGGCGAGGTGCTCGCCCTCGTCGGCGACAACGGCGCCGGCAAGTCCACCCTCGTCAAGACCATCGCCGGCGTCCACCCCGTGGACGAGGGCACCCTCGCCTGGCACGGCGAGCCGGCGCGCCTGGCCCGCCCCCAGGACGCCACCGCCCTCGGCATCGCGACCGTCTACCAGGACCTCGCGCTGTGCGACAACCTCGACGTCATCGCCAACCTCTTCCTCGGCCACGAGAAACGCCGCCGCGGCCTGCTCGACGAGGTCGCCATGGAACAGCACGCCCGCCGGCTGCTGGACACCCTCTCCATCCGCATCCCCGACGTGCGCACCCCCGTCGCCGCCCTGTCCGGCGGGCAGCGCCAGGTGGTGGCCATCGCCCGCGCCCTGGTCGGCGAGCCGGCCCTGGTCGTCCTGGACGAGCCCACCGCGGCCCTCGGCGTCGAACAGACCGCCCAGGTCCTCGACCTGGTGGAGCGGCTGCGCGGGCAGGGCCTGGCGGTCGTGCTGGTCAGCCACAACATGGCCGACGTACGGGCAGTGGCCGACACCGTCGCCGTCCTGCGCCTGGGCCGCAACAACGGCGTCTTCCCGGTGGCCGGCACCACCCAGGAACAGATCGTCGCCGCGATCACCGGCGCCACCGACAACGCCCACGCCCGCCGGGCCCGCCGCACCGGGCACACCGAGGAGGCCGAGGCCCTGTGAGCACCCCCGAAGCACCCGCCACCGCCCCCGCGGCCACGCCGGACCCCAGGCTGCAGCAGACCGAACCGGGCTGGGCCGGCCAACTGCGCGCCGCCCGCCGGCGCCTGGCCTCCGGCGAGCTCGGCTCGCTGCCGGTCGTCGTCGGCCTGGTCGTCATCGCCGTCGTCTTCCAGTCCGTCACCCACCACTTCCTGCAGGCCGACAACCTCACCAACATCACCCGCTTCATCGCCGGGCCCGGCCTGATCGCGGTCGGCGTCGTCTTCGTGCTGATCCTCGGCGAGATCGACCTCTCCCTCGGCTCGGTCGCCGGCGCCGGCGCCGCCATCGCGGCGGTGCTGACGGTGCGCCAGGGCTGGAGCGAGTGGGTGGCGATCCTCGCCGCCCTCGGCGCGGCCTGCGTCATGGGGCTGCTGCACGGCCTGTTCTTCGCCCGCGTCGGCGTGCCCGCCTTCGTCGTCACCCTCGCCGGGATGCTCGCCTGGAGCGGCCTGCAGGAGTACGTGCTCGGCGACGGCGGCACCGTCAACAACCGCCACGGCGGCGTCGTCGCCGGCCTGGACAGCACCTTCCTCGGCGACGGCGACATCGCCTACGCCTGGGCCCTGGCCGTCCTCGCCCCCGTCCTCTACCTGGCCGCCCGCCTGAACACCGCCCGCCGGCGCCGCGCCGCCGGCCTCACCGCACCCCCCGCCGCCGACAGCGCCGTGCGCGCCGCCGCCCTCGCCGTCCTCACCCTCGCCACCGCCTACACCCTCAACCAGGACCGCGGCCTGCCGCTGTCCCTGGTCGTCCTGCTCGGCGCCGTCCTCGCCACCGACTTCGTGCTGCGCCGCACCCGCTACGGCCGCCAGGTCTTCGCGGTGGGCGGCGGCGTCGAGGCCGCCCGGCGCGCGGGCGTCAACGTCGCCCGGGTACGGATCTCCGTCTTCGTGCTCTCCGCGTTCCTGGCGGGCCTGGGCGGCCTGTTCTACGCCTCCCAGCAGGGCTCCGCCGACAAGCAACTGGGCAGCGGCAACGTCCTGATGAGCGCCATCGCCGCGGCCGTCATCGGCGGCACCAGCCTCTTCGGCGGGCGCGGCAAGACCTGGTCCGCCCTGCTGGGCATCCTCGTCATCCAGTCCATCACCACCGGCCTCGACATGGTCCACGCCGCCCAGGCCATCCAGTACATGATCACCGGCGCGGTCCTGCTGGCCGCCGTCGTCCTCGACTCCCTCACCCGCCGCACCCGCACCACCGGCCGCCGGTAGGGAAGTTCGAATGGCCCGGCGCCCCGCGATGCGGCGGGGCGCCGGGCCCTTTCGCGGCCCGCCTCCCACTCCGGAGCTTGCCTCCCGCTCCGGCCGAGGCCCGTGACCGACACGGCCCGGAGCCGCACCGCCCGCTGGGCGGACATCGAAGTGACCGCCGGTGACGAGGAATTGGACGGGCCGAGGAGCTGGACGGGGCCGAGGCGGAGCCCACCGAGCCCGTCCTGCGGTCCGTCGTGCTGAGCCGCAGCCGGTCGGCCTCGCACGTACCGGGCGGCACGCCCGTCGTCCTCGCCGACGTCGATCTCTTCGGCCACCCGGCGACCGAGGTGCTGGAGGCCCTGGGCGACGATCTGCCCGCGGAACTCTCGATCGCGCCGCACGACCGGCACGGCTACCTGACGGCCGTCACCCTGCGAGCCACCCCGCCACCCCCGCCACCCCCGCCGGCAGGCCGTCGGACCCGGGCCGCGGCGGAAGCCGCCGAGGTCGAACGCGCCCTCGGCGGCTACCAGTACCTGTGGACCACGGAACGCGACCGGTGGCAGCTCCACGAGAGCGGCGGCGGCCATGTGGTCCAGCGCCGGGACGCGCCGTGGACGCACCTGCTGATCCGCAACGAGACCTTGGCGCGGCGGATCACTGCCGAGATGCTCGCAGCCGGCGTGAACGTCGTTCCGGAGCGGTTCTGAGCCCTCCCCGGCCCCTGTCACGGTGCCCGCGGCCGAGCCGTCGACCGAGCCGTCGACCGGGCCCGTGACGGAGAGCCCCATGGACGGCCGTCACCGCGGTTGCCAGGTTCCGAGCGCCCGGGCGAGTCGCCTGCCCTGCGCGGGTGTGATGCCGTGGGCGAGCTGCCGGGCGAACCGCGGGCTTCCCGGGACGTCGCACCGCAGGATCCCGGCGACAGTGCGCTCCCGCCCTGCCCGGGGCCGGGCCCATCGCCGGCCCTGAGGTGCGCTCCAGCGCGCGGGTGTCCAGCGCAGGTGCCGCAGGACGAAGGCGGCAAGGTGCGCCGCGCCCTCCGGTGGTGTCCCGACCGCGGCCAGCGCCGCCCGGACCACCTCCGCGGCGTCCGGCGGCAGTTGCGCGTCGCCGAGGGTCGGCAGCAGGAGCAGCAGCCGCACCGACGGGTCGTGCACACCGGGCGCGGCGTGGTCGGGCGTGTTGGCGACGTGGATCAGCTCCCGCCAGGACAGGCCCGGTCCCTGCTGGTGTTCCGGCTCCGGGAGGCGGGTGTCGACGGCGGCGAGACGGCCCCGCACCCGGCCCCAGTCGGGGTGGACGACCAGGTACTCCGTTCCCCGGTCCGTGGGGAGGTCGCAGCTGTACATGTGCACCGCGTGCCCGCCGCCGAAGGGCAGGCGCGCCTCCAGCCCCTCCAGCATCGCCGCCTCCCACGCGGCGTCGGCCTCGGCGGCACCGGTACCGAACCACCCGGCGACCAGCTCGCGCTCGGTGTCGGCCACCGCGCAATGCCGCGTCAGGTAGGCGGCCCACCACTGCGGCCGGGCCGCTGTCCGCCCGCCATGTCCGTCGTCCAGCACCGGGTCAGGCTCTCACACCCTGCCGCGCAGGACCGGCGCCCCGACGGCCGGGTCACCTTGTGCACCCCCGCGGAGCCGCACCCTTCCTCCACGCCCTCACACGCAACAGGGCCGGCATCGGACAAGTCGGCGTCCCTGCCCACCTCGCGGACCCAGCAGGACCGTTCCCCGGTCGGCCGTCGTCAGCTCGCCGCCGGGGGCGGCGTGTGCGGCTGCGCGCCGGGTGATGGCGTCTCCCCCCCGGTACTCCACCTCGAAGATCGGCGCGGACATGATGGTGCTCTCCTGCTGGCACACCTTCGACCTGCCGGCCTCGGTGGTCCGCCCGTTCAACACCTACGGCCCGCGCCAGTCGGCCCACGCCGCGATCCCCACCATCCTGGCCCAACTCCAATCCGGTGCACGGGAGATCAGGCTCGGCTCGACGACTCCCACCCGCGACTTCACCTACGAGACCGACACCGCGGAGGGCTTCCTGGCCGCCCGTGCCGACCGCGCGATCGGCGGGACCGTCAACCTCGGCACCGGCGGCGAGGTGTCGATCGACGGCCTGGCCGAGGCCCTGATCGCCGCCTCCGGCCGGGACGCCGAGCACCTGCACCTGCTCGCGCCGGACCGCCACCAGGTCTGACACCGGCACCCGAGGCGGGGGTGGGCCCGGACCCGGTCCGGGCC